>CAZYHO010000010.1:7695-26515 GCA_964647495.1 uncultured Akkermansia sp.
CGGATGACGATGACCCGCGGGACTTTGGCGGCGGCCGGCAAGACGGCATGCCGTTTTGAGGAGGAGCGGGCGCAGCACATCGGAATCCGAAGAATGGCGACGCGATTTTTCCCCACATGGCTGGCGGCGCCGGTTCTCGCCGCGGCCGCGCTGGCGCCGCGGGCGGAGGCGCAGGTGTTCGCCGATTTCCAGACCACCATGGGCGCGTTCACCGTGGAGCTGTTCCACGAGGATGTGCCGCGCACGGTCGCCAATTTCGTCAGCCTCGCCGAAGGAACCCGCCCGTGGGTCGATCCGCTCACACAGCGCGCGCGCACAGGCGTCCCCTTTTACGACGGCATCATCTTCCACCGCGTCATCCCGGAATTCATGATCCAGGCCGGCTCCCCCCAGGGAAACGGCAGTGACGGCCCCGGATACAAGTTCCCCGACGAATTCACCAAGTCGCCCACCGGCCAGTTGCTCCACACCCACAACGCCGCCGGCAGGCTCTCCATGGCCAATTCCGGCCCCCACTCCAACGGAAGCCAGTTCTTCATCACCACCTCCGTCACCCCGCCCCGCCCATTCCCGGTTCACCTCGACGACATGCATACCGTCTTCGGCCAGATCAGCGACGGACCCGCCGGCGCCGCCGCACAAGGCCAGGCCGTGGTCGATGCCATCTCCGCCGTGCCCGCCACCCCGGAACTGCCTCCCCCCGCGCCCCCCGCCAACAAGCCGCTGGCCGATGTCGTCATCCAGTCCGTCCGCGTCCGCCGCGTCGGCGCCTCGGCGATGGCGTTCGACCCGCTCGCGTGGAACCTGCCGGACGTCGCCGGCGCCCGCACCATCATCGACACCGCTTACCTGCCCGGCGCCACACCGCCCGCTTCCGCGCGGTTCTCGATCACCTACGAGGCGCGCCGCCATCAGGCCACCGCCTTCAACATTTCCTTCGATGCCGTGCAGTGGAGCTTGTTGGGCGTGGGCGGGGCGCCATCCACGGTGATCAGTCGGTCCGACAGCATCGACCCGCTCAACATCTCCGGCGTCGGCAGCGTCCCCGAACTCCTCGTCCGCGGCCGCAGCATCGATTACGCGCCGCTCGTAGCCCGCACGAAACCGGACATCTCCGAGTCCGCCGATATCCGGCTCCTCTTCACCGTGCCTGATGGTCAGGAACTCATCGTGAGCCGCACCGGGGCCTCCACCGGCGCCTGGTCCAAACCCGGGCCGCCCGAGGCCACTGGCGCCGTCTCTTCGTTGAACTACGCTTTCGGCAACGGCGACGCCGGCCTGTTCAGCCCGGTCCTCGATCTCGGTGTCTCCGAAGATCCTGTCCCGTGGACGGGTGGAAGCAGCCTCAGCGCCCTGAACCTCGAGCTGACCTTCAACGCCAACGATCCTGCTGCAGGCTATTTCAACGGTTTCGTCGTCAACGCCGCCAACTCCGGCGCCGCCTCCGTCAAAGGAGTCTTCACCGTCACTTCGCCATAGCTCCCGGCTGCCGGGCCCCGCCACCCTGCCATCCCGGCGGACGATCCGGGGGACGGCCGCCTTCACCGGCCGGTGGTCGATTGCCAGCACGGACCGGAAGGCAGGCCAGGCGATGTGGCCGACCCGGCGCCCGACCACCCGCCGGGCCACAGCAACAGCTTCTCCGAGCCCGCTCAAGAGCGGGTTTTACGCCGATGTTCGCATCGGCATGATGACGTAGAGGAACGGCTCGTTCGTCTTGATCACGCCAGGGCTCAGCTCGTCGATCAGGTCGAGATGGACTTCGTCGTTGGCCAGGTTGCGCAGCGGCGCCATGAAGTACTCCGGGTTGAAAGCGATGGCCATTTCGTGCCCGCTGTACTTGACCGGCAGGGCTTCCTCGGCCTCGCCGACGTCCGCGCTGGAGGCTGACAACTTCACCTCGCCGTCGCCGAAGTGGAGTTTTACCGTGCTCGCCTTGTCGCTCGAGAGCAACGAGACGCGCTGGATGCTCTTCAGGAGCTGCTCGCGCTCGAATGTCACCCGGTGATTCGCCGGCCCCGGAATGACCTGGCGGAAATTCGGATATGTGCCGTCCACCAGCTTGCTGTACAGGACGCTCCGGTTCAACTCGAAGACGACCTGGTTTGTCCCCACCTTGATGCGGACATCGCCCTCGTCGCCCAGCAGCCGCTGGATTTCATTGACCGCCTTCGTCGGCAGGATGAAGTCGACTTCCTGGCTGTCGGGAAACTCGACGTCGTATTCGGCGGTGGCGAGCCGGCGTCCGTCGGTCGCGACGAGCGTGAGTTTGGCGTCGCGGAAAGAATGAAAGATGCCGTTGAGCACGTAGCGGGTCTCGTCGGTCGAGATGGCGTAGGCCGTTTTGCGCAGGCCGTCCTTGAGGGTAGCCTGGGCGAGTTTGAATTCCGCGGCGTTTTCCGGCTCAGGGAGCGGCGGGAATTCCTCCGGCCCGAGCCCGAGAATCTTGAAGAAACTGGCGCCGCAGCGGATGGAGGCGACGTTGTCGGAGTCCACGCTCACGGTGATTTCGGCGTCGGGAAGCTCGCGGATGATGGTGGCGAGCTTGCGCGCCGGCAGTGTGACCGCCCCGGGCTGGCTCACGGCGGCCTCCACCCGCCCGACGATCCCCGCATCCAGATCCGTCGTCGTCAAGACCAACCCGTCTTCCCGCGCCTCGATCAACACGTTCGATAAAATCGGCAGCGTCACGCGGCTGCTCACCACGTTGAGAACCTGGCTCAGCCCGTTGTTGAACTTGTCTTTGGTGATCGTGAATTTCATGCGCGGCTCCCCCGCAGACGAGCGTCCATCGGGAACGTCCATCGGGAAGGGTACGCTTATAGGAGAGCCCCGCGCCGTGGCAAGCCGCATTTCCAAAAAGCCGGCAACAGCACGCATCGATCGTTCACGGGGCACGGCGCACGGGCCACAACGACACAACGGGTCTGGCCCCCTGCGGCCTGCGCGAACCGGGCGGCACGCAGAACTTCCGCGGCGCTCCCGGGGGCTCCCTCCTCGAACGTCGCGCATCTGCTTCGATCGGAATGGTCCGTTCGCTCGCTCGCCGTCTGCCTCTCTGGTGGGAAACCCTGATCCGGCGGGAAAAAAGGTGTGGATTGTTCCCCGGGCGGCGGTGAACAAAATGTGAACAGCCGTGGAAAGCGCGGGCAAAGCTCTGAACGTCAGGCCTTCTGCTGTGAATCAGATTGGTGGCAGTCTTTCTGAGAAATTCTGGTTTTTTGATTGCCAAGATGATCCGGAATTGTTAAAGAGTGGGGCGAAGTGGGGCAAAATGGGGGATTTGACACCATCTGCATGGACTTTTCATGGTCATGTGTTGCAGACCTTGGATGCCAAGGGGCGGGTGACCGTGCCGGCGCGGTGGCGTCATGACGGGATGGAGGCGATGGTGGCGTTGCCAGACGATGCGTTGCCGTCGCTGCGGCTGATGCCGTCGGTGGTGCTGGACCGGCAGTTGGCGAAGGTGGAGGCGGACACGTCGCAGTCGGAGGAGCTGAAGGCGGAGATCATGCGATTCTATTCGTTCCGGGCGTTCGAATGCCCACTGGACAAACAGGGGAGGCTGCTGGTGCCTTCGACGTACGTCGAGAAGCTGGGGCTGGCCGGGATGGTGCAGTTGGTGGGGGCGTACCGGCATTTCGAGATGTGGCGGCCCGAGGTGTGGGATGAGCATTTCGCGAAGCTCCAAAGCGCGCATGCGGCGGGCGCGCTGAGAATCAACCGCTGACCGACACCATGACCCGATCCGTCACACTCACCATGCAGTCGCCGGCAGCCGTTCAGCCGGCGCTGAGTCACTGGCTGCCGCATCTGGCGGCGTGGCCCGAGCGGTTGCGCCTCTGGCTTGACCACCTCAAACCGGTGGAGCCGCTCGCGGGAGCGGGCCGCCACGGCACGCCGGGCGGCGGACCCGAGGGACATGGACCGGCCGGATATCACTTGAGCGTCCTGACGGATGAGGTGGCGCATTTCCTGGCGCCCGGGCCGGACAAACTGTACCTGGATGGCACGCTGGGAGGAGGCGGGCACAGCGAACGTCTGTTGAAGGCCGGCGCGAGCGTGCTCGGTCTGGACCGGGATCCTGATGCGATCGATTACGCGCGGCAGCGGCTCAGCGAGCACGAGGACCGCGTCGCGTTCATCCACATGAATTTCCGGGACTATCCCTCGCTGCTGCGAGAGGTCGGGCTGGAGCGGGAACTCGATGGCATCCTGCTGGATCTCGGGGTTTCCTCGTGGCAGCTCGACACGCCGGATCGGGGATTCAGTTTTTCGCACGACGGACCGCTCGACATGCGCATGGACAGCAGCCAGGGGCGCACAGCGGCCGATTTTCTGGCCGAGGCATCCGAGGACGATCTGCGCCGGGCTTTTCGCGAGTACGGGGAGGAACCGCTGGCCCACCGGATCGCCGGAGCCATTGTCCGGCGGCGGGCGGCCGCGCCTTTCCGCACCACGGGCGACCTGGCGACGTTCGTGGAGGAAGTCTGCGGGCGGCGCAGCGGGAAGCATCCGGCCACGCGCGTGTTCCAGGCGCTGCGCATCGCGGTCAACGACGAGCTGGGCGCGCTGAAGTCCGCGCTCGAAGAGCTGCCGAAGTGGCTGAAGGCGGGCGGCCGCGCGGCCATCATCACGTTTCACAGCCTCGAGGACCGCATGGTGAAACAATACTTCGCCAAACACAGCCGGCCGCTCGTGGACCGCCCGGAATGGCCCGGACCGCGGCCGAATCCGCATTGCTATTTCCGCCTTGTCGTTCGCAAAGGGCTGGCCCCCGGCGCGGACGAGATCGCCGCCAACCCGCGGGCGCGCTCCGCCCGTCTCCGTGTCGCCGAACGTCTGCCCCACCATGAGGAAGCTGCCCAGAAGATTGCCCAGTAACTCGCCCAGCCTCGCCTGGGTCGCCCTTGCCGTGCTGCTGCTCGCCATCGGCGGCGGCCTGGCCGGGCTGTACACGCACCGCCAGAACCAGGAGAACGCCAAACTGCGCCTCATCAAAGAGTTGCAGCGCGATGTCGACCTCGCCCGCGAACGGGCCGCGTCCTTTCAGCGCGGGATCGATTCATGGGTCCGCGCCGACAACCTCAAGCTCGAACTCAAAAGGCACGCGCTGAATCTCGAGTCGGTGACCGCCGACCGCCGCATCCTCATCGCCGCTCCGTCGAAAACCCCCGGCGCCGCCGAACCGGACGCCTCCGCGGCTCCGGCGCGGTCCGGCGCCGTGCCTTCGGTCATGGCCACCGTCGGCCACTGACACGAATGCGATTTTCCGCCCGTATTCATCCACTTCGATACCCACCGCCCGCCATGCCGCCTCCCCCTGTTTCACCAGAGGTTCGACTCGACGGCTCACTGCGCCTGCGCGCCGTGGGGTTGAGTCTTGTCATGGTCACGCTCTTCAGCCTGCTCGGATGGAGGCTGGTCAATCTGCATGTCGGCCAGGACGGCACATTTCGCGAATCGGTCCGAGAGCGGTTCGTGCGGGAGGCGGTGCTGCCCGCGCCCCGCGGCGCCATCTTTGACCGCTACGGCGAATTGCTCGCCGCCGACAGGCGCACATATTCGGTCGTCGTCGACCGCAACCTGCTGCGCGACGTCAATCTGGCGAAGCGCACGGTTTCCGCCGAACTCAACATCAGGACCAACGAGATCCACCGCCACTTCACCGAAGAGCAGGCACGCCAGCGGAGCGTCGACCGCTGCCTCGCGCTGCTTGGACCACGACTGGGTCTCAGTCCGGCCAGACTGCGCCGCGATGTCGGAGACGCGCCGCGCGGCGAGGTGGTCGTCAAGAAAGATCTCGGCGACGAGGAAGCGCAGGCGCTCAAGGACTACATCGACGAGCAGGATCTGCCCGGCGTTTTCGTGCGCGACGCCATGCGGCGCCTGCATCCGTTTCCGGACGTCGGCGTCCACGTGCTGGGATTCACGAACAACGAGAATGCCGGAGTCGAGGGCATCGAAAAGTCACTCGATGCCGTGCTGCGCGGCACGCCCGGCCGCCAGTGGTTCGAGCGCGATCCCGGCGGCGGCGAAAACCCGTCCACCACGCGCCTCGTGCAGCCGCCCCGGACCGGCCGCTCGGTGCGCCTGACGATCGACCACCCGATCCAGCGGCTCCTCGAGGCCCAGCTCGACGAGGCCGGCAACGACCCGGCGGAAATCTATGTTCCGCGGCTGCGCGCCCGCGGTGTCAGTGTGATCCTGCTGGATCCGGCGACCAATTCGATCATCGCGCTTGCCAACCGGCCGCACCACACGCTCGCCGACCTCAGCCGCATCACCGCCAACATCGCCGTCTCCGAAACATTCGAGCCAGGCTCGACGTTCAAGCTCGGCGCCTACGTCGGAGCGCTCGACAGCCAGCTCGTCGGCCTTGCCACGCCGCTCATGCTGCACGGCGGTTATTACCAGAAAGACGCGATCCGCATCAAGGACGACCATCCCATCCAGGGCGCCACCGTGCTCCGCGCGTTCGCGCACTCAAGCAACATCGCGGCCTACAAGCTCGCCAGCCAGCTCGGCGCGGCCCGCTACGACGGTTATTTGCGGGCTCTCGGGTTCGGCCGGCGGAGCGGTGTCGATCTTCCCAACGAAGCTCCGGGCCTCCTGCGTCCGCCGTCCGCCTGGGGAAAGCTGTCGCTGCGCAGCCTGTCCTTCGGCTACGAGGTGAGTGTGACGCCGCTGCAGTTGGTGAACGCTTATTCGGCGGTGGTCAACGGAGGCGTCTGGCGCACGCCGCGCCTGGTCGAAGCGATTCTCAACGAAAAAGGAGAGGTGATCGAGGAGCGGCCACCCGGGGAAGGCAAGCGAGTTTGCTCGGCCACGACCGCGCGGCACCTGCGCACCGCGATGATCGAGACGGTGCAAAAAGGCACTGCGAAACGCGCGGCCATCCCCGGATTCCTCGTGGGTGGCAAGACGGGGACGGCCCAGCGGTATGTGCCGGCGCGGCGCGCGTACGCGGACGGCGCCTACGTGGTGAGTTTCGTCGGTTTCGTCGAGTCCGCCGCGGGACCCGAGCTGATCGGCGTGGTGGTGATCGACGACGCCAACGTGCCGCGCGGCAACGAATACGGCGGGCAACTGGCGGCCCCGCTTTTCCGTCGCATCTGCGCGAGTGTGCTGGCCCACCGCGGCGTGAACCCGAACCCGGCATGGATGCCCGAACTCGCCCGCGACCGATGAGCCACACGCCCGCCGCGCCACCCCGTCCGCCCGATCCGTGATTCTCTCCGATCTCATCGCCTCCGTCCGCGACATCGCCGCCTCCGGGCCGCGGGATGTGGACGTGCGCGGGCTGGCCTGCGACTCGCGCCGCGTGCAGCCGGGCTCGCTTTATTTCGCGCTGCCAGGGGAGAAACTGGACGGCGCTCGATTCATCGATGCCGCGGTGGCCGCGGGAGCCGTGGCCGTGCTGAGCGATCGCGCGCCCGAACGCGCGGATGTCGCCTGGCTGCGCACGAAAGATCCGCGGCGCGCCATGGCCGCGCTCGCCGCCGCTTTCCACGGTCACCCCAGCCGCTCGCTCCGCGTGGCCGGCGTGACGGGAACCAACGGCAAAACGACCACCGCATTTCTCCTCCACCATTTGATCAAGGCGTCCCGCGGACGCGCCGGGCTCATCGGCACCGTCGTTTACGATGACGGCCTCGCGCGGCGCCAGGCAAGCCACACCACACCCGAAAGCATCGACCTGCAGGACTGGCTGGCGCGCATGGCGGAGCACGGATGCGGCGGCGTGGCCATGGAAGTCAGCTCGCATGCGCTCGTCCAGCACCGCACGGACGGCATCGCGTTCGACGCCGCCATCTTCACGAACCTGACGCAGGATCATCTCGACTTCCACGGCTCGATGGATGCGTACTTCGAGGCAAAGGCGCGGCTCTTCGACCAGATCGTTTCGCAGCCGGACAAAAAGCCGGCCGCCATCATCAACATCGACGACACCGCGGGGCGCCGGCTCGTCAACCGGATCGGCAGCCGCGCGCGTGTCGTGCGTTTCGGGCTGGGGAGTTCCGCCGATTACCGGGCGAGCAGCGTGCGCTTCGACGCCACCGGCACGCGCTACCAACTGGAGGTCGGGCAGCGGAAGATGCTGGTGCGGCTCCCGCTCATCGGCCGGTTCAACGTCCTGAACAGCCTGGCCGCCCTGGCCGGCGCGACCGCCTGCGACCTGAACCTCCGCGAGGCTGTCGCCAATCTCGCGCAGGCCCCCCAGGTGCCCGGACGCCTCGAAAGCGTGGCGGGCAAGCGCGCGTTCCGCGTTTTCGTCGACTACGCGCACACGCCGGACGCGCTCGAGAATGCGCTGGCCACGTTGCGCGAGCTGGCGCCTCGGCGGCTCATCGCCGTCTTCGGATGCGGCGGTGATCGCGATGCGGGAAAGCGGCCGCTCATGGGCGCGGTGGCCGCCCGCCTCGCCGATCTGAGCATCCTCACCTCGGACAACCCGCGCAGTGAAGATCCGGGCGCCATCATCAAGGACATCAAGGCCGGTTTCACCTCGGCGGCTCACGAGGTCATCGAAGACCGCCGCGCGGCCATCGGTCGCGCCATCGATCTGGCGCAGGACGGCGACAGCATCCTCATCGCGGGCAAGGGCCATGAGGACTATCAGATCATCGGCGACCGCACGATCGCTTTCGACGACCGCCAGGTCGCCCGCCGTTTCCTCGAGGAGAAATCCACCGCCGCGGCCCAGGCTTCCGAGCCGGCCCCGCGCGGAAACCGCCCGCCCCCGCGCGGGACAAGGAGGCCGTCATGAAACCGCTGACGCTCGGACAGGTGGCCGAATGGGCGGGCGGTTCGCTGGATGTGGCCGTGCAGGATCGCGCCGTGACGCGGGTTTCCATTGATTCGCGCGAAGATCTCGCGGGCGCGCTTTTCGTGCCGCTCGCCGGCGAGCGGCACGATGCGCACGACTTTCTCCCCCAGGCTTTCTCCCACGGGGCGGTGGCCGCCTTGAGCGCCCGCGCGGCCGCGGACCCGCCCGGGCCGGTGATCCGCGTCGACGACACGCTGGCCGCGCTGCAGCGGCTGGCGGCGCGCTACCGCGCCAGCCTGGATCCCTTTCTCGCCGTCGGCGTGACCGGCTCGAACGGCAAGACATCGACAAAGGACTTTCTGGCCGGCGTGCTTGGCGAGGCGTACCGCGTGCACGCAACCAGAGGCAATTTCAACAACCACATCGGGCTGCCGCTGACCGTGCTGGGCGTGGAGGCGCACCACACGGCCGGTATCTTTGAAATGGGGATGAACCATTTCGGCGAAATCGCGCCGCTCGCCGCCATCGCGCAACCCGACGTCGCCGTCGTCACCAACATCGGCACCGCACACATCGAATTTCTCGGCAGCCGCGAAGGGATCGCCATGGAAAAAGGCCGCCTCGTCGAGGCCATTCCGGCTCACGGATTCGTCGTGCTCAACGCCGACGACGACATGACGCCCGCGCTTGCCGCGCGCTCGGCCGCCCCGGTCATCACCGCCGGAATCACCGCCGGTGAGGTGCGCGCCCAGGCGGTCAGTGGATCGTCGTTCGACCTCGTCCTGCCCGGCCAGCCGGCCGTCCGGATCGACCTGCCCGTGGCCGGTCGTCCCATGGTCACCAATGCCTTGCTCGCCGCCGCGGTCGCCTGGCGCCTCGGCCTGCCCGCCGCCGGCATCCAGCGCGGGTTGCGGTCGAGCCGGCTCCAGGCCGGCCGCCTCCAGCGGCGACGGTCGGGAGGGCTCGATTTCCTCGACGACAGCTACAACGCCAACCCGGATTCCATGGCCGCCGCGCTGGTCACGCTCGCCGAGCAGCCGGTCGCCGGCCGCCGCATCGCCGTCCTCGGCCGCATGGCGGAACTCGGACCGCACGCGTCCAAAGGCCACCGCGCCG
The DNA here is from genome assembly GCA_964647495.1 of uncultured Akkermansia sp. GTDB lineage: Bacteria > Verrucomicrobiota > Verrucomicrobiia > Verrucomicrobiales > V1-33 > CAJBME01. Next base: position 17,582 of record CAZYHO010000010.1, read on the forward strand.
TGGGACACGCCGCCGCACGCGCCGCCGTCGATTTTCTCGTCACGGTGGGCGACGACGAGGCGCGGCTCATCCACGACGCCTTCGGCAATCCGGCCCGCTCCCGGCATTGCGCTTCCGCGGACGAAGCCGCCAGTTGGCTGCGCCGCCACGCCGCCGCCACCGACCTCATCCTCCTCAAAGGCAGCCGCTCCGCCGCCATGGAGCGGATCCTGGAGGCGCTGGAGGCCGGAGAGCCGCCAGATCAGTCAGATCAGTCAGATCAGTCAGATCAGTCAGATCAGTCAGATCAGTCGGATCAGTCGGATCAGTCGGATCAGTCAGATCAGTCAGACAAGTCAGACAAGTCCGACCAGCCCTAACCATTTGAGTTGCATGCTTTATTGGATTTACCAAATGAACGAAGGCCTGCGCCAGGACGGGCTGGTTTACGAGCTGCTCAACGCGTGCCGCTCGCAGACGTTCCGGGCGGCGGTGGCGTGTCTCTTTGCGTTCGGGCTGATCGTGCTGACGGGCGAACGGGTGATCCGGTGGCTGATTTCGCTGAAGATGGGCCAGCCGATCCGGACGGCGGAGGAGGTGCACAAGCTGTTCGAACTGCACGGCCGCAAGAAAGGCACGCCGACCATGGGAGGCATCATGATCATCGGCGGCGTGCTGCTCGGCACATTGCTCTGCGCGCGCCTGGACAACGCCTTCGTGTGGGTCGTGCTCCTGGTGTTTCTCGGGCTCGGGGCACTCGGGTTCACCGACGATTACACCAAGGTCGTCCGAAAAAACTCAAAAGGCATTCCGGCGCGGGCCAAGCTCGTCGTCCAGCTTGGCATCGCGCTGGCAGCATCGCTGTTCCTTTGTTATTCGCGGGTGGCGGACGACTTCATCGGGCACCTCTACCTTCCGTACGTCAAGAGCCCGCTGCTCAAGGACATGGGGATCCTCGCGCTCGCGTTCTTCACCGCCGTCATCGTCGGCAGCAGCAATGCGGTGAACCTGACCGACGGACTGGACGGCCTCGCCACCGGCTGCACGATCACCGTGGCGCTGGCCTACGGCATTTTCTGCTACGCGGTCGGCCGGCAGGACTTTTCCGGCTACCTGAACATTCCGCACCACCCGATGACCGGCGAACTGGCGATCGTGTGCGCGGCCCTGGTCGGAGCCAGCCTCGGATTCCTCTGGTACAACTGCCACCCGGCTCGCGTCTTCATGGGCGACACCAGTTCGCTGGCGATCGGCGGACTGCTCGGCACCGTGGCCATCTGCTGCAAGCAGGAACTGACGCTCCTTATCGTCGGTTTCGTGTTCGTGATGGAGGCCCTCTCGGTAATGTTGCAGGTGGGCAGTTTCAAGCTGCGCGGCGGCAAGCGGATCTTCCGCATGTCCCCGATCCATCACCACTTCGAACTCGGCGGCTGGCCGGAAACCACGGTCGTCACCCGCTTCTGGATCCTCTCGGTCATCTGCGCCCTCATCGGCGTGGCCTCGCTCAAACTCCGTTGATGCGCGCTTCCTTGATGCACGATTCCGCCGCCATCCTCATCGCATGATACCCGCCGCCAGCCACATCGCCGTGCTCGGATTCGGCGCCAGCGGCCGCGGGGCCGCGCGCCTCGCGTTGCAGCGCGGGGCGAATGTCACGCTGCTCGACTCGGGGACCGGGCCGGCGCTGGCGGCCGCGGCCGCCGAACTCGAGGCGGAGGGGGTGGCGGTCGGGCTCGGCGCGGCCGGCATTCCGGAGGGAAAGCGTTTTGATCTCGCGGTGCTCAGCCCCGGCATCGATCCGTCCTGTGATCTGCCGCGGTGTTTCGCCGCCGCGGGTGTCCCGGTCATCGGTGAAATCGAATTCGCCTGGCGCCACCAGGACAAGCCGGTCATCGCGATCACAGGCACCAACGGAAAGTCCACGACAACCGAACTGGTGGCGCGTCTGCTCGCGGCGGGCGGCTGGCGCACGCTCCCGGCGGGCAATCACGGCCGCGCGTTCTCCGACGTCGTCTGGGCGGGCGATGCGATCGACGTCCACACGCTCGAAGTCAGTTCGTTTCAGCTCGAGACGATCCGGACGTTCCGCCCGCGCGTGGCGGTGTGGATGAATTTTGCGCCGGACCACCTCGATCGCCACCCGTCGCTCGATGCCTACTTCGCGGCGAAGGCGCGCATTTTCGAAAACCAGGGCGAGGGCGACACGGCCGTGGTCAAGCTCGAGGATCGCCGCCCCCCGACGGCGCGCGTCAGGACGGTCACGTTCAGCGCGTATTCGCCGGGCGCGGACTTCGGATTTGACGGCGGCTGGATCACGCATCGGGGCGAGCGGGTGCTGGACTTTGGCGGCACGCGCCTGCGCGGGCGGCACAACGCGGAAAACCTGATGGCCGCGCTGGCGGTCGGGCGCGCGCTCGGCGTGGAGTGGGAGGTGATGGCCGCCGCGGCACGCGAATACCGCGCGCCACGCCATCGCTGCGAACTGGTCGCCGTCGTCGAAGGGCGCGAATTCATCAACGACTCCAAAGCCACGAACCTGCATGCGCTGGAAAGCTGCCTGCGGGCGCTGCCCGATCCCGTCGTGCTCATCGCGGGCGGCAAGGACAAGGGGCTGGACTTCGCGCCGCTGCGCGACCTCGTCGGCGAGAGGGCGACGCATGTGCTGGCGATCGGGCAGTTGCGGAGCCACCTGCGCGACGCGTGGAGCGGCGCGGCGCCGGTCGAGGCCTGCGAATCGCTGGAGGCGGCGGTGGAGCGCGGGCTGGCGGTGAGCCGGCCGGGCCAGGTCGTCCTGCTGAGCCCGGGGACATCGAGTTTCGACATGTTCAGCGGCTACGAGGACCGGGGCGACCGGTTCGTGAAAGCCGTGCACCGCCTGCTGTCGCCCGTGTGAACCACCCTGCTTTCCATCCGCTTTCAACCGCGCCGGATTTCCGGCCATCCATCGATCACATTTAATCCACCACGCGCCATGTTCCAACGACCATCATCACCGCTCCGACTGCGCCGTCCCGTGAAGGGCGGCATGTTCCACCAACTCCACGCCAGGCTGCACCGGCTGCCCGCTCACTTGACGAGCGAAGACGACTGGAAGCATGACCAGCCCGGTGTGCGCCTGTCGCGCGTTTTCGGCGTGGTGCTCGGCATTCACGTCATCGCCATCGGCGGGCTGATGGCCTACGAGATGTTACGGCATCGCGAGCAGCCGAACGCGAATACAGCGGCCCTTCGCCCGGCGCCGCGCGAGCCCCGCCCATCCGGCGGTTCTCCGGCCGCGCACGCTCGCACCGCCGACAAGTTCGCCGACGATCCCGTCCACGATGGCATGCGCAAACATGTGGTCGCGCCGGGCGAACGCCTGGGCCACATCGCCGCCAGGTATGGCGTCGACGAAAAAGCCCTGATGACCGTCAACAGACTCGGCGATGGGCGCGGATTCCAGTCGGGCATGAAACTGGTGATTCCGAACCAGCAGTTGCAGGCCGCGCCTCCGCTTCCACCGGATCGCCTGCTCGCCGCCCAGACAGCCTCCGTCGCGGACACCCTCCTGGAACCGGCGGCCTCCGGAAATGCGGGCGCCACCGCCGCCGCCGCGGACATGCCGCCGATCGACCCGAGCGTGCCGATCAAGCGCGCCCTGCCGGTCGACGAACCTGTGGCCGCCACGCCGCGCGCCGCCGCCACGCCCTCGAACCGGCCGGCCGGCCCGGCGGCCAAACCCGCGCCGGCCGTGGCACAAACGAACAAAAAATCCGCCACCCCTCCGGCCACCGCTTCGCGAAAGACGGGCGCCGCCGCCCCCGCCCCCGTCGCCGCCAAAAAACAGGAAACCGCCTCGGCCAAGCCGAAACCAAAGCCGACAGGGCGCGTCCATGTCGTCAAGGAAGGCGAGACCGCCTACGGCATCGCGAAGAAGCACGGTGTGAACCTGGATCAACTCATCAAGACGAACGGGATCAACCCGAGCGTCCTCCGTCCCGGCACCGCCCTCACCATTCCGGCGGCCCGCTGATCCACGGCGGAGGCCGGACCAGGCGGACCCGGCCCGCACGCCTCATCCATCCATCCGGTCGTTCCTCAACCCCGCGCTCACATGTCCCGCATCGCCAGCCATGTCCTTCTCGGGTGCGTTCTGCTGCTCATCGGTCTCGGAATCGTCATGCTCATCAGCACGGGAGTGTGGTCGGCGGATCAAGGCGGGGACCATTTCTTCAGCCTGCGCCGGCAGCTTGTCTGGCTCGGGCTCGGCGTGATGGCATGCGCCATGGCGAGCCGGATTCCATTCGACTGGCTGCGGCGCCTCTCGCCGGCGATCTACGTGATTGGCTGCGTGCTGCTCGTGCTGTGCTTCGTCCCGCACGTCGGGGTGACCAAGAACGGATCGAGCCGGTGGATCGGGCTCAAGGAGCTTGGGTTTCCCTCCGCGCAGCTCCAGCCGTCCGAGTTCGCGAAGCTCGCGTTGGTTTTCGGGCTGGCGGCGTGGTATGCGCGTGCCGGCACGCGCAGCCGCGAATGGGTGCATGGGTACGTGGTTCCGCTCGTGCTCGTGGCGGTGCCGGTCGGCCTGATCGGGATCGAGGTCGATCTCGGGGCGGCCGCGCTGCTCGGGTTGTCCGCTCTGGCCCTGATGTTTGTGGCGGGGGCGAATCTGGCGGCGCTGGGCGCGACGATCGCGGCGGGACTGGCCGCGATTTATGCCGCCGTGATCTACATCCCGAACCGCGCGAAACGCTTCATGGATTTCTTCGACGTGATTCGCGATCCGATGGCGCACTTGACCGACAGCGGCATGCAGCAGGTCCGCGCCATGATGGCTTTCGCGAACGGATCGACCTCCGGCGTCGGGCTGGGAGCGGGCAAACAGAAAGCGCTCGGCCTGCCCTACGCGCACACCGACTTCATCTTCCCGATGGTCGGCGAGGAGCTTGGCCTCGCGGCAACACTGTGCGTGGTCCTGTGCTACGCGTTGATCCTGATCTTCGGCATGTTCATCGCGCTGCATGCGGCGACGCGGTTCGGGCGGCTGGCCGGTGTCGGGTGCGTCGTGCTGCTGGCGTTGCAGGCGACGCTGAACATCGCGGTGACCACCGCGTGCCTGCCGAACAAGGGGCTGCCGCTCCCGTTCGTGAGCTATGGCGGCTCGAATCTCATCTTCTGCCTCGTGTGCATCGGCCTGCTGCTCAACCTGCACCGGCACGCCGTCTACCCGGATGCCGAACGGGTGCGCGGACTGCCGCGGCACCGCGTCACGCCGCGGGCCTGATTTCCCCGCTTGGCAGGCGCCCTCCGTGCGGCACCCTCCGGTGCTCAACCATCGCATGATCACCCAGGACCAGATTCTCGACACACTCCGCTCCGTGAAATATCCCGGATTCAGCCGGGACATCGTTTCGTTCGGCCTCGTCAAGGCCGTCGAGATCGCGGGCGGCGCGGTCAGGGTGAAGATCAGCCTGCAAACGCGCGATCCGGAAGTCCCGCGCGCCATCCACGACCACGCAAAGGAAGCCCTGGCAGCGCTCCCCGGAGTCACAGGCGTGGATCTGGACTTCGATCTCAAGGATCCGCCGACGACCCAGGGGCCGGCAGGCCCGCTCGTGAAACAGTCGATCGATGGCGTGAAGCGCGTGGTCGCCGTGGCATCGGGCAAGGGAGGCGTGGGTAAATCGACGGTGGCAGTCAACCTGGCGATCGCGCTGGCCGCCACGGGCGCGCGCGTCGGCTTGTGCGACTGCGATCTGTATGGCCCGAGCCTCGCGCTCATGCTCGGCACCGATGAGCGGCCGATGGCCACCGACCGCAATGAAATCGTGCCGGTCGAGCGCCATGGCCTCAAGCTCATGAGCATGGGATTGCTTCTGGACGACTCGAGCCCTGTCATCGTGCGCGGGCCGATGGCCACCCGCTACGTCCAGCAATTCCTCCGGCAATGTCTCTGGGGCGATCTCGATTTCCTCGTGCTCGACCTGCCGCCCGGCACCGGCGATATCCAGCTCACCATCGTCCAGACCGTCGCCCTCGACGGCGCCGTCATCGTCACCACACCGCAGGAAGTCGCGCTCATCGACGCCCGCAAGGCCATCTCCATGTTCGCGAAAGTGAACGTCCCCATCCTCGGCGTCGTCGAGAACATGAGCTGGTTTCAGCCGCCCGGCCGCGAGGAGAAATACCACCTCTTCGGCGAAGGCGGCGGCCGCCGCGAGGCAGCCCGCCTCGGCATCCCGCTCCTCGCGGAAATCCCGCTCGACATGCCGACACGCGAGGGCGGCGACACCGGCCAGCCTGTCGCCCTGCGCCCGCCCTCCGCCCATCCGGTGAGCGCGGCATTTCATCAACTGGCATCCCGAGTCGCCGCCGCGGTGACGAGCACCGCCGCAAGCCATGGCCATGGCCACGGCCACGGTCACGAGGCAGGCTGACGCCGTCGATGGACGCCACCGGCGGCGCGCCGATCTCCGGCCCGCGGACCAATTTCCGACTGAACCTATGAGCATTCGACCGTTGACCCTGATCCTCGCGGCAGTCGGCGCCGCACTCACCGGCTGCGCCGACCCGCACCGGCTCGTCGTTTCCGTGCCCGACCAGCGCCTGGCCGTGTACCGCAACGAGTCGCTGTTGGCCACATTCCCGGTTTCGACCTCGCAGTACGGCTACAGCGACACCCGCGGCACCAACCACACGCCGCTCGGAAAACTCAAGGTCGCGAAAAAAATCGGAGGGGACCAGCCCAGCGGCATGAGGTTCAAAAGCCGCAAGCCGACAGGAGAAATCGTCCCGGTCAATGCGCCGGGCCGCGATCCGATCGTCACCCGCATCCTCTGGCTCAAGGGCCGCGACGGTCAGAACAAAAACGCCTACAAGCGATACATCTACATCCACGGCACCCCGGAGGAAAACAGGCTCGGCTCCCCGGCCAGTATGGGCTGCGTCCGCATGGCATCCAGCGACATCATCTGGCTCTACGATGTCGTCGGCGCCGGCGCCAAAGTCGACATCGTGACATCTCCTCTGCCTCCCGTCCCCTGATCTCAAATCCCAAATCTCAAATCGCTGACCTCTGACCTCTGAACACTTCCCACTGAACACCGAACGCTGAACACTGAACACAGTCTTCCGCCCTGATCTCATATTTCAAATCTCTCCCCCCCCCGCCCCAAACCCCCGCGGATCCGCGAAAGACCGCGTTGCGGGGGTTGACAGTTTCGGGGATGAGCGTCACGGGCAGGGATGCCGCATAACATCGATTTGATCCTGACGCTGACGGGCGGGCTGACGGCCGCTCTGGTGCTGGGTTTTATAACGAACAAGTTGCGACTTTCGTCCATCGTCGGGTACCTGCTGGCGGGGATATTGGTGGGGCCGTTCACGCCGGGTTTCGAGGCCGACCAGGACATCGCCAAGCAGTGCGCGGAGATCGGCGTGATCCTGCTCATGTTCGGCGTCGGGCTGCACTTTCATTTGAAGGACCTGCTCGCCGTGAGACGGATCGCGGTGCCGGGCGCGCTGGTCCAGATCACCGTGGCCACGGTGCTGGGCGCAGTGGTCGCGCGGATGTTCGGCTGGTCGTGGACCGGCGGCATCGTCTACGGCATGGCCATTTCGGTGGCGAGCACCGTCGTGCTGACGCGCGTGCTGGCGGACAACCGGGCGCTTCACACGCCGAGCGGCCATATCGCGATCGGCTGGCTCATCGTGGAAGATTTGTTCACGATCCTGGTGCTCGTGCTGCTGCCGGCGATCTACGGGACTCAGTCGGCCAGTGAAACGGGCGGCAGTGCCTGGATGACGCTGGGACTCGCCCTCCTGAAACTCGGTGCGCTCGTTGTCTTCACGCTGGTCGTCGGCCAGCGCGTGATCCCGTGGCTCCTCGGATACGTGGCCTCCACGAAATCGCGCGAATTGTTCACGCTGGCCGTGCTCGTCATCGCTCTCGGCATCGCCGTCGGATCGGCGAAATTCTTCGGAGCCTCGATGGAACTGGGCGCGTTCCTCGCCGGCATGGTCGTCGGGCAGTCCGAATTCAGCGCACGCGCCGCGGGTGACGCGCTGCCGATGCGCGACGCGTTCGCGGTGCTTTTCTTCGTTTCCGTCGGCATGTTGTTCGATCCCTCGACCCTCCAGGAAAGCTGGCCGCTCATGCTGGCGACGCTCGGGGTGGTCATCGTCGGCAAACCACTGGCGGCGCTCGGAGTCGTGCTGTTCTTCCGCAAGCCGCTTCGCGCCGCGCTGTCGATCTCCGTCGCGCTTTCCCAGATCGGGGAATTCTCGTTCATCCTCGCCGCCCTCGCCATTTCACTCAAAGTACTCCCCGACGAAGCGACCAATGCGCTTGTCTTCGCCTCCGTCATCTCGATCACCCTCAACCCGCTGCTCTACAAGGCGATCAATCCGTCCGTGCGATGGCTCGAGAAACGCGGATGGGTCAAACTCGCCGCCACCGAGACCGCCGAGGCCCTGAACCTCGACGATGCCACCCACCGCGTCGTCATGGTCGGCTACGGCCCGGTCGGCCGCACCCTCAGCCGCATCCTCCGCAACAACGGCATCGAGGTCGTCGTCATCGAAATGAACATCGATACCGTCCGGCAATTGCGCAGTGAAGGGCGCCTCGTCGTCCATGGCGACGCCTCACGCCGCGATATCCTCGAGCACGCCGGGCTCGAATCCGCCGAAGGCCTCATCATCACCGCCCGCGGCGTCGAGACAAAAGAGATCGCCCTCACCGCCCGCGAATTGAACCCCGACGTCCGCATCCTCGTCCGCGCCACGTACCTCGCCGAAGTCCAGGAATTGCGCGCGCTCGGCGTCAACGCCGTCTTCTCGAGCGAAGGCGAAATCGCCCTCTCCATGACCGATTACCTCCTCGAAGAACTCGGCGCCAGCGCCGAACAAATCGACCACGAACGCGACCGCGTCCGCCGCGAATTGTTCTCCAGCACCGTCCAGGAAGCCAAGGCA
>CAZYHO010000011.1:0-3442 GCA_964647495.1 uncultured Akkermansia sp.
GTTGCAGGCGGTCGGGCGCGCCGTCCGCTTTCACCGAAGCCAGGAACTCCGGCGGGCGCGCGGTGACCGGATCTGCTGGCGCGTCGTAGGCCCCGCGCGCCAGCACGAACGCCGGCTTGGGCTCGGGCAGCTCGTTCATCGTCATGATTTCCCGCAGCGGGTCACCCGCGGCGCTGCGCGCCAGCCTCAATTCGCGAAGCTCCGTGAGCGTCTCGCGATACGGCGCGTCGACGGCGTGCAGGAAATAATCGAAGCGCGCCGCCTCGTCGTTGATCCACGCGGTCGCCAGGTCGTCGCGTCCGGCGAGCCATGCCGCTTCGAGGCGGGTGAGCGCACGGGTAAAGAGGCGCAGTTCATCCACCTCGCCGCCCTTGAATCCGCGGTCGCGAAACCGCTGCCCAATGGTCAGCCGGTCCTCGCCGCCGCGGTTGATGTCCTTGGTTAGCCCGTCGCGCACCACGTCGACGGCCGCCTCGGCGCCGTTCACATAAAGCTTCAGGCCGGCCGCGCGGCTCGATCCATCGTAACTCCAGACGACGTGCGTCCACTCATCGACGGGAAGCGGCTCGCGGGCGACGACGCGCAGGGCATTTCCGGGCCAGAAATGGATGAGCGCCGCGCTCAGCCGGCCGTCTTCGATGAGCAGCTCGTACCCGTTGCTGGCCGCGTCGGTCCATGCCTTCGAGCGGTGAAAGATGACAGCGCGATCGAAAGCAGCCGGCGTCTTCAGCCACAGCGACAGCGAGAACGCGTCGTCGCGCGTCCATTTTCCGCCCAGCGCGAAACTCACGTTGTTTTCGCCGCTCAGCCGCAGCGCCTGGCCATGCTTGCCCGGCGCCACGGTGACGTCGTCGAAAATGCGTCCCGGTTCCGCGGGATTGACCTCGTTCGCCACCGCGCCTTTCTCGATCGCATCGAACGAAAACCGGCCGATTTCGTCCGGCCACGGCGCCGGACCGCGCTGCGGACCGGGCTCCGGGAAACCGGAGCGGTTCCAGTCATCGAACGCCGCGCGCCGTGCCTCGCGCTGGAGGACCAATGCGGCCTCGGCGCGCGTCACGCGGGCGGTCGCCAGCACGCGCCGCGATTCCTGGTCCGGCGTGGCCAGGCTCAGCGCCGGCGTCGGTACCGCGTCAGTGAAGTGCGAATACAGGCCGCTTTCGTCGATGTTCTGGAAATACGCGAAGAGCGAATAGTAATCGCGCTGAGTAATCGGGTCGTACTTGTGGTCGTGGCACTTGGCGCAATTCAGCGTGAGCCCGAGAAACGCCATGCCGTAGGTCTCGACGCGGTCGGCGACGTACTCGACGCGAAACTCCTCGTTCACGCTGCCGCCTTCGTTCGTCTGGCGGTGCAGGCGGTTGAAGGTGGTGGCCAACTGCTGCTCGTGCGTGGGATCCGGAAGAAGGTCGCCCGCCAACTGCCAGGAGATGAACCGGTCGAACGGCAGGTTTTCGTTGAAGGCTCGGATAACCCAGTCGCGCCACGGCCAGACGTTCATCGCGACGTCTGATTGATACCCGAATGTGTCGGCGTAACGCGCGACATCCAGCCAGTCGGTCGCCATGCGCTCGCCGAAATGCGGTGAGGCGAGCAGCCGGTCGACAGCACTCGCGACCACGGCCTGGCGCCGCGCTTGATCCTCGCCGGCACCGGCCCAGGCGGCCTCGAACGCGTCCAGCTCCGCGAGTGTCGGCGGCAGCCCGATCAGGTCGAAACTCAGGCGCCGCAGCAGGCGACCCGGCGCTGCCAACGGCTGGAACGCCTGGCCCGCCTCGCCCAATCGCGCGCCGACCAGCGCGTCGATTTCATTGACGCCACCGCTGGCGGCCACCGCTTCAGCCGTGACAACCGGCGCGCGCACCGGCTGGAACGCCCAATGGCCCTGGTACTCGGCGCCTTGCGCGATCCATTCACGCAGCACGGATTTTTCCTGGGCACTCAGGGCGATTTTCGCGGCCGGCGGCGGCATCACGTCGTCGGGATCATCGGAAAAAATACGCCGCACCACCTCCGAGTCACCCGCCCGGCCCGGCGCCAATGCCTCCAGTGCCGCCTCCCGTTGATCCAGCCGCAGATCCGCCTTCCGCTGGTTCGCGTCCGTGCCGTGACAAAAAAAACACCGGTCCGACAGAATCGGCCGCACATCCCGATTGAACTCGATCCGCGCCTCGGCAGCCCGCGCGCCGGCCATCCCGCCCGCCGCCAGGCCACACATCAGCAACGCCCGGATAGAAGCGCGTTCCACGGTAAAGCGAGCCACCGACGGCCATCGGCGCCGAGTTTCCCCCCTGCCCATCATCGCATGTTCGATACATCTCATGTCCGCCGGAAAGGTGCGCACGCCCACCTCAAGATCTATGCCGCAAAACAGCAGTATTGTATCCAATTCTGCACCAGTGACGACTTTTCAATACCGATTTCCGCCGCACCCTGCCGCCCCTTCCCTGTCGTCCGTCCCCTTTGCCCATGCCTCACCCGACTCCGATCCGCAGCGGCTACGGTGACCCGCGCACGCCGCACGGGGTGCCGCTGCACGATCCGGAGCGGGGAGGCACGCATTTTGTGCTGCACGAAGCCGGCTGGCTGCCACGCGGGCTGCGCTGGCATTTTCCGCAAGTCTTGAGTCCGTTCTGGCGCTTGTACCAGAACCCGTCGCCGGGCTGGCGCATCGTGCACCGCGGACGCGACTGGCCGCTGTCGGCGAACGAAATCCTTCTGGTCCCGGACGGTCTGGTGTTCGATTGCCAGGGCGAGATCGGAGTGCCGCACTTGTGGATTCACTTTGGGCTCGCCGCCGCGCTGCGATCGCCGCCGATCGAGCCGGTGGTCATCGCGCTCACTCCGCCGCTGGCCGTGCTCGTCCGCCAGTTGATCGACCGGCTCGACGCCGGCCAGCCGCCTCCGGTCATCGCGCACACGGCGAGCGCGCTGGTGCACGAGACGTTTGCGCACTTCGATCCGTCGACACTCGCCACGCATCCCGCCAGATTGGCGGCGCTCCTTGCGGCCATCGATCGCGACCCTGCGGCCGGCCATTCGAATGCCGCCCTCGCCCGCAGCGCCGGTCTATCCGAAAGCGCCTTCATCCGGTGGTTCCGATCCGCCACCAGCGTGACCCCCGCCGTCCACGTCCAGCGCGCCCGAATGAAGGCCGCCGCTCACGCGTTGCTCACCACGTCGCGCAGCATCGACGATATCGCCGCCTCGGTCGGCTTCAAAAACCGCCACCACTTCACCCGCGTCTTCGCCCGGCATTTCCACTGCGGGCCGGCGGCGTATCGCAAGCGGTGAGGCTTGGCTCGGAGCTTCGCTCTGATGGCTGAGTTTTCGAGCGGGCATTTTCAAAAACCGCATGGAAGCGGGGCGCGCACAGAGCGACAGACGAATTGCGGTGGTTCAACGGCAGAGGGACAGTCAAACTATTGATGGGCACAACGGG
>CAZYHO010000011.1:3542-5157 GCA_964647495.1 uncultured Akkermansia sp.
AATTGCGGTGGTTCAACGGCAGAGGGACAGTCAAACTATTGATGGGCACAACGGGCCGAAACGCCTGATTTCCAAGATTTCCAATGCCGTGAAGGAGAAGGATTGTTGCGCGGCGGTGGCCGGGTAGACTCGGCGCCTGTCATGAACGCCTTGAGAATCGTCTTTCCGCTGCTGCTTTCGGTGTTGACCGTTCAAAGCGTGCCTGCCGCCGATGGCGTGATCCACTACAACCGCTTCACCGGCACGAACCCGGCCACCGTGCGGCGGATCGGAGGCGACGGCACGGCGGATCAGCCGGTGCCTCTTGCCCTGCCGGAACCCACACATCCGACCGTCTCGCGGAGCGGTCGATTTCTCATGGTCACGTCGCGCGACCCGGCGCGCCCGTTCATGCTCACGCGAAATGTGTTCCTCTTCGATCTGGTGACCGGCAGCTCCGGGCGCGTCACCACGTATTTCGACGAGGTCGTGCAAAACGGGATCCGCTTCAATCGCGACCTCGCCAACCTCATCGGCGACACCACCATTTCCGCCTACACCATCCACGCGCCCGATCACAAGGCGCTCTCCCCGGACGGAACGCGGGTCGCGATCATGGACCTCTTCCGCGCCGGCACCGTGCAGCAGGGCGGGTTCGGCCAGGATGGATTTGACATCAACGAACTGACGATCAGCAGCGGCCGGCTTCCGCAAATCGATGTCTTCAACGTGGCCGATGCCCTGCCCGCGGGTCCCTTCGTGTTTCTCTCGGCTCAGCCCCGCACCGGAAGCAATCAGGGCGGTGACGGCCTGGACTGGCATCCGGGACTCAACGAGATCGTCGCCTGCGTGGCCTCGGACATCCCGGCTGAAAGCAACATCGGGCTCAACAGCATGGAGGGCACCCTGCTTGCGGTCTTCGCCGCATCCGGCACCAACACGTTCATCCGCACGCTCACCAGACCGGTCGGAAAGCGCAATCTGCCCGGCGGCATCGGCGGCCCGGTGGAAGTCGTGGGCATGCACGACTACGCGCCCGCGATTTCCCCCAACGGCCAGGGCGTCGCTTTCGTCCGGCATGCCATGCGCACGGACTCTCAAACCGGGTTGATCCCTCAAGCGTGCCTCTGCTCGATCCAGCTCATCCGGTACGACGGCACCAACGAACGCCAGGTCCTCGCGCTGAGCGAAGGACTCTGGGTCAACAGGGTCTCGTGGTCGCCGGACGGCAGCCGGCTCGTATTCGATCTGGCGCCGCAACTCGTACTGAACGGAAGATTCGTCCCGTCGGGAGACGTGTCGCGGTCGCAGTTGTTTATGGTGAACGTCGACGGGAGCAACCCGCGGCTTTTCCACTCCGGTCCGGCCGCGTATCCGAGCTGGGGGCCTGATTTCTCGACGCCGCAACCTCCCGCCGCTGCACCCGTGCTCCAGATCAGCCGCATCGCGAACGGTGTGCGCATCCGCGTGGACGGTGTGCCGGCCGGCCGTGCACTGCGGCTCGAGGGAACCACCAATTTCCAGGCGGAATGGCAGTCGCTCCTCGCCACCGCTTCCTCGGGCGACGGCCACTTGATCGACGTGACCACCGATCCGGGCACCGCAGCGGCGTTTTATCGTGTCGTCGTGCCGTGAT
>CAZYHO010000011.1:5257-6951 GCA_964647495.1 uncultured Akkermansia sp.
GGAATTGAGTCCTCATGAAACGCTTGTCCCTTTTGCTGCAGGCCGCGGCCCTCACAGTGTCACTCACAGTGTCAGCGCCGATGACCATACAGGCGGATGAACCATGGACCGCAGGGGCGCGGGATCACTTGCAGAAGCTCGAAAAAGACGGGGGGCCGGGCGTGGCGGTGCTCGCGGCACGGGACGGGGAAATCGTCTTTCAGCATGGCGTCGGGCTGGCCGATGTCGAGAACCGCACACCGATCACCACCGGGACGAAGTTCCGCATCGGCTCGGTGAGCAAACAGTTCATCGCTGCGGCCGTGCTCCGCCTTTGCGACCAGGGAAAACTCTCGATCGACGATCCGCTGGAGAAATTCTTTCCCGGGTTCCCGCGCGGCGACGCGATCACGCTCCATCATCTCCTCACTCATACATCCGGGATCCGCAGCTATACCGACAAGCCGGAATTCCTGCTCCTCGTCACCCGGCCGGTGAAGCCCGACAAGCTGATCGCGTTCTTCCGCGCGGATCCGCCCGACTTCGCACCAGCAGCCGGCTACCACTACAACAACTCCGGTTATTTCCTCGCCGGGGAAATCGTGGCGAGGACAGCCGGAATGCCGCTCGATGCCGCCCTGCGCGCCCTGCTTTTCGACCCCCTGGACCTCAAGGACACGGGAGTTTTCCTCAACGCCTCGCCTCCCGATGCCATGGCCCGCGGCTACGAGGTCGCGGATGGCAATCCGAAACCCGCGCTCGATTGGGACATGTCGTGGGCGGGCGGCGCGGGCGCTCTGTATTCGACCATCGGCGACTTGCACCGCTGGTGCCAGGCGCTCCACGGTGGCCGCGTGCTCAAGCCTGAATCACTCAAACGCATGACCACGCCAATCGAATTGCCCGCGGACGCGGATGGCGCGGTCTACGGCTACGGTGTGATGCTGGCGCCCGTCCACCGGCTGCCGTGTGTGTCCCACGGCGGCGGCCTGCACGGCTGGTCCAGCGACCTTCTCTATTTTCCCGAACAACGCTGCACGATCGTCGCCCTGGCCAATGCGTTGCCGGCCGCGCCAGGCTCGGCACCGGGCGAAGTGACGCGCGCCCTCGCCTCCAAAGTGCTCGAGGCCGCGATCGCCAAGCTGCCGTCGCCCGCCGAGGATGCCTCGGTGGACCGTTCGCGCTATCCGGACTACTCCGGGCGCTACGACTACAAGAACGGCGTCATGACGGTCACCGCGGAGGACGGCCGGCTCTTCGCCAAGCTCACCGGCCAGGAGAAGGCGGAGATTTTCCCGGCCGGCGAGGATACGTTCTTCTGGAAGATCGTGGATGCCCGCGTGCAGTTCCTCCGGGACGAGGCCGGCAACGTCACCGCCGCGCGCCACACCCAGGGTGGCGCCTTCTTCAAGGCGCCGCGCCTGACCGGGTCAGCCGTCACCCTCACCGAGGCCGACCTCGATGCCATCCTCGGCCAATACCAATATGGCCCAGGCGCCGTGCTCACCGTGACCCGCGACGGCGACCAGGTATTCGCCCAGATCACCAACCAGCCGAAATTCGCCATTTTCCCACAATCCGCGACCGAGTTCGAATGGAAGGTCGTGCCCGCCAAAGTCTCCTTCATCAAGGACAGCGATGGCGCCGTCACCCACGCCACCCACTCACAGAACGGCGCGACCTTCGACGCCCCGAAGATCAAGTGACCTCCAGGA
>CAZYHO010000011.1:7051-13264 GCA_964647495.1 uncultured Akkermansia sp.
GGATGCTACTCCAGGCGAGCCGGGGGCCGGGGCGGCAAACGCATAGGGCGACAGTCGATCTGTGGGGGGCACCGCGATAGGGCGACAGACGATCTATGGAGCGGCGCGCAGGGCGGCAGGTTCGCTGCGGGGCGTGCCGGGCCGCGGGCGTTTTTTGAACAGTGCAGCGGGCGCGGCGGCCGGGTCACTGTGGATGTTCGGCCGGTGGTTGCCAGTCTGGCAGGGTGACGGAGTAGGCGTCGTAGCGGATTTCGCTCCAGGCGAGGCTGGGGATGGGGTGACCGGGGAAGAGAGGACGTTCGACCGGGGTGAAGCGGATCCGGAGGCGGAGGCGCGGGTGGCCGCGGGTCAATTCGCGGGGCAGGAGGAACTCGTCATCGCGGAACCGGCGATTGGAGGTTTGGACGTTGTGCAAGGTTTCGCCCAATTCGCCGCGGGGATCGGAATAGATGCATGTGTTCGATCCGGCGAGGTACCAGATGCCGGCCGGCCGCCATTCCGCGCCCGCGACCGGCAGCCCGTCGTCACCTGCCGGTGCGACGAAAACTTCGGCTCGTTGATTCGGGAACGAGTAATCGAGTTTGCGGCGGAGCAACACGCCGTGGTTGGCGGGATCGATGGCGAGAGTGAACTCGGAGCCCGTGGCGGTGGTCCGCCCGACGTCCGCGTGAGGGGGATAAATGACTTCCTCCCCGCCGGCGCCGCCGATCTCCAGGACTTCACCGGCAGTGGCGACGGCGTCAGCCACACGTCGAACGCCGCCGGCCAGACGCACGGCCTCGCGGGCCGTCAGGACGATTTCGGCGTGTCCTGCCGATGCCGGGGCCGCACCGGGCAGCGGCAGTTCCTTCTGGTCGGTGCTCAGCCAGATCTGCTCGATGTGATGCGTGGTGTGTCGCGGCTGAAGGCGGAGCCGTTGTTTGCCGCTGTGCGCAAAGGTGACAGTCTGCGGCGGTTCCTGCGGCAGAGCACTTGACCAGGCGTAGGCGCCGGCCGGAAAGTGATCGAGCCAGTTGCCGAATCCTTTCGGGTGCGTGTGCCCCTCGCCCAGCCGTCGCGTCCCGATGGCGTCGTTGAACTGAAGCCAGGACGCATCGCTGAGGCGGTCGTCAGTCAACGACCGCCCTCGCACCCAAATGGTGTATGGCCGGCCGGCGTCGGCATCGAATTCGAACTCGGCGAAGTCCTCCGGATCGGCCAGGGGTCTGCCATCGCGATCCGCGGGCAGAGTGTCCACGCCCCATTCGTAGCGCGAGATGATTTCGTATGGCTCGGAAGCGTCAGGGGAATGATAATGGTGCGCGCGCTCGCTGGCCGCATCGCCGATGTCCAGGCTGTCCGTTTTCACGAGGGACGGCGCGGGGAGGCCATACCAGTAAGTGACCGTCTTGTAGTGCTCGGTGGACTCGTTGTCGCCGCCGTGTTCGAGGTGGATGCGGGCATTTTTGCCGAAAGGCATGAGATCGGCGAGCAGGAAGCGGTAGGCGGAATGGATCTGGTCTTCCGCGTTCTGCGCCTCGGAGGCCTGCCGCGCGCCGACCGGATGGCCGGCCAGGGGGAGTGTCATGTTCAGACCGCCCCAGTAATCGCCGCCGCCTCCCCATTCCTCGGTGCCTGTGCCGTACGCCTGCGGAGTCTGGCTGTCGTCGAAGAAGAATCGCGGATCACCCTCCAGCGTGGTCAGGATATTCCGATGGGTGAAGATGAACGACGTGCCGACGAAGCTTCCGGACCAGTCACCGCCGCCCTCGGTTTCACGGGTATCGAGCAGGACGAGGTCCCTGCCGCGTCGAGGTTCGCCGTGGTCGCGATACGTGGCGTGAAAATAGCCGACGTGATTCGGCGGCCCGGCGAAAGGATGATGGCGCACGCTCCATTCGATGCCATCGATTCCGCTTTCGCCGTTACCGGCGAGTTCGAGGCGGGCTTCGTTGAAGAATGGCATCGGGAAATAACATGCCATCACGACGCGATCCGCCTCATAGCGGACCGTCATGGGGAAAGCTTTGACCAGATACTCACGGCCATCGCGGTTGTAGAGGGTTCCGGTGCCGAAGAACAACGCCACGGGAGCCTCGACCGATGGCGCCGGCCGCCTGTCCCAGGTGATCCGGATCATCGCGCGGGAAATGGCGACCGCCTGCTCGCGGGGAGCCGAGAGTTCGATGGCGCGGATCATCGACGGCGCGCTGGCCAGGGTGACCACCGGCACCGAACCCTGAGCCGGAAGATTGATCCGGCCGCTTTCCGTGACAACTCCCAGCGCCCGGCCTTCCGCGGTGTAGGGCTGAGGAGCGATGTCCGTGCCCGCGCGCCGCAACAGGTCGAGCACCTTGCGGTCGGGCACGGACTGATCGGTCCAGGCCCGGATCGGCCGGGACAGCGGCACGCCCGGCACATAGTGATGGTAGATATAATAGCCGGTGCCGTAACGCGTCCGCGTATAGGCCATGCGGAACGAGCGTTCAAAGCCGATCGGCACCCAGGACAGGTCCGCGCCCTTGGTGATCGACCATGTCCAGGTGAGCGGATTGGGAAAGAGGTGCTCAGGCAGGAAGATTGAATTCGGCACCGGGTTCAGCGGATCCGCGGTGCTCGTTTCCTGAACGATGAAATCCGTGCCATCCACTTCGTAGTGCCATGGGCTGCCGTGCCAGTGGTTATAGCGCGCGAAATAAAGAATGCCCGGGCCTTCGACGTCGAGAGTGACATTGAATGTCTTCGATTCCTGGTAGAGGAAATGGCTGGCATCGGCCGACTCGTTCCGGCCGCGACGGTCATAAGTGCTCCGCATGTAAGCCCGCGCGCCGATGCGTTGATACGGCCAGCGGTCCCATTGCAGCCAGGCGTCCTCTCCGATGGGAATCACCGGCAGAAGTTCATCCGCCGCTTCCGCGGTGCCCGGGGAGAACGAGGCCACCACGCAGAGGAGCGACGCGAGCATGGGCGCCAGGGTGGAACAGCGGGAGCGATTCGGGGATTGCGGGGATTGCGATTTCATGACAGTGGCATTTGCGGCGGTTCGCGTGCCGCCGATCATTGAATACCGGCCGCGGCGCAAAGGCCAGCGGTTCTCGCGGCAACCCGCGCGGCGCGACGCCGGCACATGACTATTTCCCGCGGCCCGGTGGCGCATCAAAGCCTGACGAGCACGGCGCGAGCGAAGAGGGCCCGGTCTTCGGACAACTCCTGGCCGATGGCGCCGACCATGAAGACGAGCTGATTCGCTCCGGGTGGAACACGGACGATGGCAGCGATTTCGTGCCATCCGTCCACGTCGGGCGCGCCTTCGGCCGGGACGGTGAGGTTGGCGTCGGCCGCCATCCACTGGCCCCGGGCATCTTTCCAGCCGACCTTGAGGACTGCCGCGCCCTGGCCCGCTGCCTTGACGCGCGCGCCGAGAGCATAGGCTTCGCCGGCTTTCACGGAGACGTCCTGGCCGAAGTGGGCATCGGTGGCGGCGCTCCAGACCGCGGTGGCGGGCTGACCGGCGTCGGCCACCGGGGCATCGCGCCGCGCCGTGCCGCGCGAGTTTTCGTGCTGCCACGTCCACCAGGCATCGGGCAACCCCTCGCGACCTTCCTTGGAGAAATCGCCGTTGGTGAGGCGATTCTCGGCGGGCGAGGCGGCGGCGAGGCGGGAACGGGCGGCGGCGGCCGGCGTGCGAGCCCGGGCGAGAGCGGCGGTGACGCCTTGAAAGACTTCAGGCCATGGCGCCGGCGCGGCTTCGGTGGCGGCGAGCGGCCACCACCGTCCGGTTTGGCCCTCGATCAGGATCCAGCCATCGGATGCGCGGAGGGCGGCGCTGGCCGTGGCGGTCAGGCTCAGATCGGGCCGGATCGATTCGCCTGCGCCGCCGCCCGTGCTCGGCTCGAGGAATCCATCGAGTGACACACTGTGGCCTATGAGCATCTGAGCGCGCAGTTTCGGACGATGCTCCGGAGCAGCGAGGCGGGCCGCCTGCGTGCGAATGCTTGTGTAAGCGCGACTGAAGTCCGGATCAGCCGCCGCTCCGCCGTTCGAGGCCACGAGCATATCGATGACCTGAAGTTTGGGCGGCGCGGCGTCCCACCATCCGTCGAGAAAAGCCGGGAGCAACCCCAGCGGATGCACCGGCAGAAGGCCCGAGGGATTGGCGTCACCACCGAGCAGCGGCAGCAGCGAGGAATACAGCCGGGGGCACAGAACGACCACATCGGGAAACTCCGAGGTCACCGCCAGCATGATATCGCGTCCGCGATCCCGCGCGACCTTGGCGTAAGCCGCAAAGTCCTTCTCGTGGCGCTTCACCTGCGCCGTGTACTGGAAAAGCCGGCTGGGCGCGTCCACCGGGACAGCCTCGAAGGCCAGCCCGCGCAAGCCGCCCAATTTCGCCGCGCGAGCGAGAAGGCGCCAGTGGTCGACGGTTTCGCGCCATCCCTTGTCGTCGAACCAATCGACATCGCCCGGTGTTGCCTGGACGGCGAGGAAATTGTCCCGGGCGCGGACCGGTTTGCATTCTTTGAGGTCGGCCACCATGGCGTCGAGTTCGGCCGGCTGCCACGGTTGACGGCTGAATGCGGGATCCGCGGGTTCCAGGGTTCCGTCGGCGAGCCGGCGGGTCGGGCGGATGATGGCGCCGTCGAGCGGCAGTTTGTCAAAATCCGCGAACTGGCTGCGGAAACCGGCCGCCGTCGGATTGTCCGGGCCTGTGGCGATCAGCCGGCGGCCGTTCGGAGGTGTCTGGGCCGAAAGCGGGGCGCACACGGCCCAGGTGGCCGTCAGCAAGAGGCAAGTGTGCGCGAACCGGCGAAGCATCGCCTAACATACACACACTTTCGCGATCGTGCCGGAGAAAGATGATGGGGATTGGCCTTTCTTTACGCTGAGCGGATGCCTGAAGGGGAGAGCGACGCAGGATGGATCCGGCGGACGGGAGGCTTGGGGACGCGGCCATAAAGAATTCGTCAATTGGCGCTGATTTCCTGGAGCGCGATGGCAGCACAGGATGATTTGGCCGAGTCCCTTATTTGCCCGCGGGAGGCGCGGCGCCGGTGGCGAGGGCGCGGAAGTAGCCGCGCACCAGATCGCGGTAATCGGCGGGAACCTGGTCGCTTCCGGCGCCCTCGGAGCCCGAAGTGACCAGACTGCGCAGGCGGGTCCAATCGTCGGGTGTGAGTCCCAATTTCGCCAGTTCGGGCGGCAAGCCGTAGTCTTTGGTCGTCTGCAGGCCCGCTTTGTCGGTCGCTTCCTGGCCTGGCTGGTTGGATTGCCGGGAGTTTTCCGCGGTTTGGCCGCTTTGGCCCTGCGGTCCGTCGCCGGGTTTCGGTGATCCATGGCGGCCCATGTTTTGCTGATCGAGGGCGTTTTCCGGCAGACCCATGGAGGCCTGGGCGGTGGCGGCGGCGAGGGCGAGGTTGGTGGCGGCTTGTTGAGCCGGGGTGGCGGCTGATTCGGCGAGCGCCTGCAATCGGGCGGCCGACGCCGCGGCGGCCACGGATTCGGCCGAGGCATTGGCGGCATCCTGCGCTTGGCGGGCCGCCTGGTTGCCGGCCTCGCGCGCCGCGTCTCCGGCGTCCGAAGCCTGCCGCGTCTGGGAAGCGGCGGCCGTCAACGCCTGCGAAGCTGTGGCGATACCCTCGGACTGTGCAGCCAGCGCTTCAGCCATCTGGTTGAGCGCGGCGGCGGCGGCCTGCAGCGAAGCGCTCGTCTGGGCGACCGCCTGCTGGCCAGGCGTGGGGTCCGATGGCGTGGCTGAAGCGGCACGGGATGACGCGTCCGAGGCGGCGGCGGGCGCTGCGGGAGAACCGGGAGAACCGGGCGCGGTAGGCGCGGTGGGCGCCTCGGCGGAAGCGGTTTGCGAGGACTGCGAGGACTGCGAGGACTGCGAGGGCTGCGCTTGCGAGGCTTGCGAAGATTCTCCATCGGCGGCGGCGGGCTGCGTGCCGGCGGGTGAAGAAGCGATCCCCTGCTCCGACGCGGCGGATGGCTCGTTGGCGGCGCCGTTTTCCCCGGGCGCGGAGGAAGAGGGCGCTCCGGAGTCGCCGGTTTCGGTATTCGGGGTGGAGGCCTGGCTTGCTTCCTCGGCAAGCGCGCGACTCGCCTCACGGCCGGAATCGGCGGCGGCTTCGAGCGCCGTGGCGGCGGCTTCGGCCTGTGTTTGCGCCCTGCTGTTCTGCCGCAACGTGCGGGCGGAGCTTTGCTGAAGCGACTCGACCGACTCGGCCAACTCCG
>CAZYHO010000011.1:13364-26445 GCA_964647495.1 uncultured Akkermansia sp.
TTGGTCACATTCTGGGCACGATGTTCCACGCTGTCCTGCCACTCCTGCCAGCGCTCGAATGCCTCGGCGCGCTGTTGCGGTGTGGCCGACGGATCGGTGAGCGGATTCGCCCGGGCGGACTCCGGCGGAGTGGCGGCGCTCGCTGCGAGAGGTGCGGAGGACATCGCGGTGGGCGCCGCGGAAGGGGGCGCGGTAGAGGGCTCGGAAGGCGCTGTGGAGGGCGGCACCGCGGAGGGCGGTGCGGCGGGTGTCGCGGAAGGCGTCGCGGCAAGGGACTGAGACGCCTGGTCCGGGGGGGCGGCGGGATCTGTCGGATCTGTCGGATCTGTCGGATCGGCAGGCGCATCGCCCGGCGGGCTGGCTTGGGCGGCCTGGTCGGCGAGCTGTTGTTGTTCGCGGGCGAGGCTGGCGAGTTCGCCGAGTTCCTGGCCTTGCTGGCGGTCCTGGCGGAATGAATTGAGCACATCGTCGAGCTGGCGGGCGGCGGTGGCGAGGTGGTTGCTGGCGCGTTCGGCGGAATCGGACCGTTGATCCGGCCTGTCGGATTGCGGGATGCTCTGGAGGGCTTCGGTGGCGCCCCGGACTTGTTCGCGGGCGGCCTGTTCGATGTCATCGGCGCGCTCGGCGAAAGCGCTTTGGGTGGCCCGGCGAGCGATGTCCTCGAGGCGGGCGGCGGTGGTCGCGGTGTTTTCGGTGAGTTTTTCCAGCGCGCGGAACCGCTCGTTGTCCGCGTTGTCAGGATCGAGAAGCTGCCACGCTTGTTCATCGGCGCGGCGGCGCTGGTCGTTGAGGTCGTTTTTGACCTGCTCGAGTTCGCGGCGGAGCTGGTCTTCCTGCAGGCGGACTGTCTGGTGGGCGAAGGTGTCGGCCCCCCAATCCAGCCGGATGATGATATCCTCGGCGACGGCGGTTTGCGGACCGTGCAGGTCCGGCGGCAGTGTGTCGGTGACGCGGAGGGTGACGCGCACTTCGCGAACGCCGACGAGCGGGAGCGCCGAAAGGTCGAGCGTCGCCGTTCCGCGCCAGGTTTCGGCGACATCGGGAAGTTTGTCGGGCAAGGGCGCGGGGAGAATGCGGACGCCGGTGCCATCGAGTTTCAGCATCAGATCGACGGCCGAGAAGCCGAAGTCGTCGGCGGCGGTGTAGACGATCGGGACCAGATCATTCGGGCGCAATCTCAATTCGCGCTCGACGGGCGAATCGATCACGACGGCGGGCGGCAGGTCGTCGGTGGCGCGCAGCGTGCCGAATGCCGGTTTGCCGAAGCGATCGCCGGCGCCCTTCGAGTGGATCGTCCAGCGATAGTTCGTGCCCGGTGTCAGCTCGGCCGACCAGCGGGCGACCGGCGCGCCGTTGTCGGCGGCCAACTCGACGGGCGGGCCGGCATTTTCCGTCTGGTCATAAACTACGGTGGCTTCGACGGCCGGGCGGCTCAGGGTGGCGGTGACGTCGACACGTGTGCCGACGAGGGCGGCAATGTCGCCGAGGGAATCGGGGTCGGTTCGCGGAGCCCGGCCTGTGTAGGCGGGGAATGTGTAGGTGACGCTGAGGCCTGTGATGTCCGGCCGTTTCTGAACCTCGATGAAATACGCCCTGGAGCGGGCGCGGCCGGCGGTGGCCGCGTAGCGGAAGCTTTCCTGGACGGCGGGCAGGGTGAGAGCGAAAACGGTTTCGCCCGGGCGCGCCTGATCGCTGGTCTGTGGCATCAGGCGTTCGACGATGGCCGGGGCGGCGGCCTCACTCTGTGGTGAGCTGGCCATTTCGCGTCGCAGCTCGACGCGCCTGGCGGCACGGCCCTTGGCGGCGACGAGGATGGTGAGCGGGTCGTCTTCGCCGACGACGGCGTCCTGGGTGATGACGCGCAGGTCGAAGGCGGAGGCGCTGCCGATGTTCGCGAACGGCAGCAGGGCACGGGCCACCAGCATGCCTCCCTGAAACGGCCAGATCGCCAGCACGCCGGCCAGCACTGCCAGCGCGACCACGGCCAGCCGCCTCGGCCAGCGCATCGGGAGCGAGGAGTACTCCTTTTCCGGGCTGACCGTTCCCACGTCGACCACCGCGCTCTTCACGACTTCCGCGAGCAACTCGTCGGAGCCGCGCAGCCCGGCGGCTTCCTTGCTCCCGAGAAGCTCGACCGCGGTCGAAATGCGTTCGTGCATCTCGGGATGGTGGATTTCCACGAGCCGCGCCACCTGCGCCAGACCAAACGTCCGGCTCAGCGGGCGAACAAGCGAGCGCCAGGTCACGGCGCCGACGGCCAGCAACGCGACCAGCGAAAGCGCGCACCGGACGGCCACCGATTCCAGGTCGAAGGCGGCATCGATCGCCATCACCGCGAGAAGGGCGGCGAGCAGAGCAGCCAGCGAATACCAAACCCCCCGCCACCACAACACGCGCCGGATGCGCGAAATCAGGCTCCGCAGCTTCTCGACAATCGCATCCGGCAAGCGGCGGATCGCTTCTTCGGTCAGGACGGGTGTCATGGAATTGGTGGTAAAGGAGGTGGAGGCGGGCGGAACGGCGGAGATTCCGCGCCCCCGGCACCCGGGTCAAGGACGCCCCAGCCCGTCGCGACGATAGAGGAATCTCCGGCGGCGGCGGAAATGGGGGAACGGGGGAGTGGGGGACGGGCCGGCGGGCCGGGGGCGGGGGCGCGGCAGGAATCGCACAGGGCGACACACGATTTACGAGGTAAACGCGAACAGAGTGACAGACACATTAAAAGTGTTCCGTGATCTTCCGGTGATGCCGATATTCAGGATGCCTGAACAATTGGCCGCCACGGCGGGAACTCCGAAGTCCTCGACCATGGGGAGATTGGGGACCGCCGCGGACGGGAATCGCATAGGGCGACACACGATTTACGGGGTAAACGCGAATAGGGTGACAGACACATTAAAGGTGTTCCGTGATCTTCCGGTGATGCCGATATTCAGGATGCCTGAACAATTGCCCGCCACGGCTGGAACTCCGAAGTCCTCGACCATGGGGAGATTGGGGACCGCCGCGGACGGGCGGCCATAGCGGCGCACAGAGCCCACGGGATGAGATGGAGGTGTGGCCCACGCCATGGGACCGGCGACCGCATGTTGTGTGGCCCTCTGTGGACTCCGTGGAGGAAAGTTGCATTTCGGGGACAACCGGGGCTCTGTGGCGGCCGTGTCCGAAACTCCTGGATCCAGTGCATCGCCATCGCGCGCCGGGCTGCTTGCCGGCGGCAATTTCATTGTCGATCGCTTCAAGCTCATCGATTACTACCCGCGCGAGGAAATGCTCGCCTCGATCCTGAGCGAGACATCCGGGAATGGCGGCGGCCCGTACAACCTGCTCAAGGATCTCGCGAAAATGGGGGCGTCGTTTCCGCTGGCGGCGGCCGGTTTGATCGGGCTCGACGCGACGGGCGACGCCATCATCGAGGATTGCCGCGCTCATGGCATCGACACGGCCGGGCTGCGACGCACCGCCGAGGCGCCCACGAGCTACACGGACGCGTTCACCGTCGAGAGCACCGGCCGCCGGACATTCTTTCACCAGCGCGGCGCCAACTCGCTGCTCGCACCGGCCCACTTCGATTTTGCGTCGACGACCGCCCGCGTTTTTTACCTCGGGTATTTCATGCTCCTGGAAACGCTTGACCGCGTCGAGCCAGACGGGCGCACCGGAGCCTCACGCGTCCTCGAAGCCGCCCAGACCGCCGGCATGCTCACTGTCGCCGACATGGTGAGCGTGGAGCATCCTGATTTCGCGCGCTCGGCGCAGGCCTCGCTGCCGTATCTCGATTGGTTCATTCTCAATGAAGTGGAAGCCGAGAAACTGGTCGGCCGCCCGCTGCGGACGGTGGCGGGCGTCGGCGAGATCGACTGGGCAGGCTGCGGCGAGGCCGGCCGGATGCTGCTCGATTTCGGAGTCCGCCGCGGCGTGGTCATCCATTTCGTCGAAGGCGCGGTGGCGGTGACGACGGACGGCGTGCTCCATGGCCAGGGGTCGGTGCAGTTGCCCACCGGTTTCATCCGCGGGGCGACCGGGGCCGGTGACGCATTTGCCGCCGGGTTCATTTACGGCGTGCACGAGGGGTTTCCCGTCTCCGTCTGCCTGCGCCAGGCCGTTTCCGCCGCTGCCATGTGCCTGAGCGACCCGACGACCAGCGAAGGGCTGAGCCTGCTCGCCGATTGCCTTGCTCTCGGCGAGGAGCATGGATTTGCCGCGGCAGGCGTGTGAAGCGGGCTGCCGCCGCTCAGACTGCGCCGAAGCGGCGCTCGCGGCAGGCGAAGGCTTTGCAGGCCTCATCCAGGTCGGAGCGGTCGAAGTCGGGCCAGAGTTTTGCTGTGACCCAGAACTCGGCGTAGCTGAGCTGCCAGAGGAGGAAATTCGAGAGGCGCAACTCGCCCGAGGTGCGGATGAGGAGATCGGGATCGGGCCAATAGCGCGTGTACAGGTGCTTGCTGAAGACCTCTGGCGTGATCATCGCGGGATCGAGGTGGCCTTCCTGAACGTGGCGGATGAGGCTCCTGACGCCGTCCACGATTTCCTCGCGGCCGCCGTAGCTGAGCGCGAGGATGAGCGTCAGGCCGGTGTTGCCGGACGTGCGGTCGATGGCGCGATGCAACGCATCCTGGCACGTCTGCGGCAGGTCGGTCAGCCGCCCGATGGCCTGGAAACGGACGTTTTGCCGCAACATCTCGTCGAGCTTCGTCCGCAGAAACCGGTCGAGCAGCTTCATCAGGGCGTCGACCTCGGACTTCGGGCGCTTCCAGTTCTCGGAGGAAAACGCATAGAGCGTGAGGAACTCGATGCCGAGTTCGACGCACCCCTCCACCGTGCGCTGCACGGCATCGGCGCCGCGGCGATGCCCTTCGGTGCGGGGCAGGCCGCGCTCCTTCGCCCAGCGGCCATTGCCGTCCATGATGACGGCGATGTGGCGTGGAATTGCCGCAGGCTTGGCGGCGGAAGCGGAGGCAACCCGGGTCGGCATTGGCGAATCCTCCCACTGTGCGGCGGCCCGCTCAAAGTGCAACCAGCCGAACCGGCCCACGCGAAAGATCTCCACCGTGCACCTGTCACCCTGTGGTTTGTGGCGGTGACGGGACTCGACAACGGGCCTCTGATGGCTGATCGGTGTGGGTTGCGGGCAGCGTCGATTCCGGATTCCGATCATCCCCTGCCCCTCGTTTTTCCACCATGGCGCTGCCTGATCTCACACCTGACATGACCATGGCCGCCGTGCTCGAGGCGGTGCCGGGGGCTCGCCGCGCGCTTTTTTCGCGGTATCACATCGGTGGGTGCGCCAGTTGTGCGTTCGACCCGGCGGAGACCCTGGCCGCCCTCTGCGCGCGCCACGACAGCATCCCGGTCGAGGAAATGATCCGGCACCTGCGGGACAGCCATGAGAACGACCTGCGCCTGCAGATCGCCCCCGCCGAGCTCGCCGCACGGCTGGCCGCCGGCGATCCGCTTCACCTCGTCGACCTGCGCACGCGCGAGGAGCACGAGGCGGTCGCCATCCGCGGATCGGAATTGTTTTCTCAGGATCTCCAGCGCGAGGCATTCGGCACTTGGGACAAGGGCGATCTCGTCGTTCTCTACGATCACACGGGACCGCGCGCCCTGGACGCCGCGGCCTATTTCGCCGGCCACGGGTTCACCAACGTGCGCGCTCTCGCCGGCGGCATCGACGGCTACAGCCGGGAGGCCGACTCCAGCCTGCCGCGGTATCGCGTGGAATTCGACTCCGCATCATGATCTGCCGCCGGTCCCCCCGCTGGAAGCCCGCGAAAGTCCGCGGGAGTTTCCGGGTTCAGGAAGGCCTCCCCTCCCCGTTGGTCCGCGCGTTCGTGAAACTGTCTCCGCAGTTTGGCGGCCGTGGCGGCAGCGGGACGGCAATGCTCCTTGCAGAAGGGCAGGTAGAGAGCGTGGAGGTGAGCGCCGAGGATGGCGGGATTCATATTCATGGTGGATAGCGGACACCCGCTTTTCAATCCTGCCGAGGATGGGCGTCCCGCCAGGAATGGCTCTGGCTTGGGATCGACAACGCCGACGGATCGCCCGGCTTTCGTGTGGAGGTGGCGGGCGCCACGGCGGGAATGGCCCCGGGCGCGCAGGCGCTGGATTGTGCAGGCGAGCCGATGGAACATGCCGCCCGCAGTGCGCGAAATCGTCGCCTCAAGGACGAGTTCAACCCGGAGCGAGTCGCGCGATGTATCCGGCGAGACGCCGGAGACGGAGCGCGGGACCGCCGCGCCCTGCCCGGGAGCCTGTAATCCGCCTCGACGATGATCGTGTTCGCCCTCGCTTGAGCCCGGCAGAGCTTCGGCGCCCGAAACTCGATCCAGGCACAGTTCGGTCGTCCACAGCGTCAAAGAAAAAAATCTTGACCGAAGCGGCCGCTCCCCCGATTGGTCCTGCGTCCTTCACGCGCCCTTTTTCCGCCAACCCGCCCCGCTGCCACCCAAATTGTCCCAACCACCCCCTCTGCCCCAGACCCGATGGACCCCGGCAATGAGGGCCGCAATAACGATCAGCCCCCTCTCACACACCACCAGAATATCGCGCGCCGATGAACTGCAAGCCATCACTCCGAGGCAAATTCCTGATTCCTGACAGCTCCAACCCGGAAACGCATGAGTCCTCGCTCACATTTCAAGACATCCCGTTTTCGTCAACTTGCCATTTTCCATGATATTACTGAAATATGCCCCATAATCTAACTTGTTAGAATCACCTCCAGACGGTTACGCTTGTTCCATCAATGAAAATCGAAGAGTGCCATAAAAACTGGTCGGAACTCGGCCGGAATGACCCGATGTGAGTTGTTTTGACTGAGCCCGAGAAGAAGAACGGACGTTGGAATGCGGCGGATTTTTTTGAAACCGGCGTCAAGAACGTTGGGGAAATCATGACTGAGATGGAGCGCCTTGGGTTAGGGAGCGGATTTGGCCGTGAGAGAGCTTTGGATTTTGGCTGCGGACTGGGGAGGCTCACCCGTGCATTGAGCCGATATTTTGCCCATGTGGATGGTGTGGATATTTCGTCTTCAATGCTCGAGCAGGCAGGGCAATTGAATGACCTGCCCGAGAAGATACATTTTCATCTCAATGTTCAACCTGACCTGCGAGCGTTTGCGGACAATGGCCATGACTTCGTGCTGTCCTTGATTGCCTTGCAGCATACCCCAAGTCGTTTTCAGTTTTCTTACATGAAAGAATTTGTCCGGATTCTTCGTCCGGGCGGTGTGGCGGTTTTTAATGTCATGATTCCCCGCCAGCTCTGGAGGACGTTAGTCCCTGAGTGGTTCGTTGAACTGTGGCGCAGCCTGCGCGCCAAAGGAAAGGCCTGCATTCCGATTTATCCCGTCTCCGATGCTTGGGTACGCGAGGCCATCGCGACCGGTTCGGGTGAGGTGATTGACATGCGCCTTACTCCCGTCGAGGAACCTTACTCCCACCGCCTGGCTTACGCTCAATACGTCGTGCGCAAGACCATTTCGTAACAGAAGAGAGTTGCTTCATCGCTTTGCAGGTGATCGCAGCAGCCCGTAAATGCTGTGGAGCACTCGGTCCGCGGCGCCCCATCAAGGATGCGGTGATCGAGACCGGGCGTGAGTTCCGCCTCGCTGACGGTGTGGATTTTCCGCTCCTCCGCCGACCAGACGGGCAACTTGCGGGCGAGGCCGAGGAGGAGGTTTTTCCGGCAGCGGGACAGGCGAAACCCAGACGATGCCGAAGGCGCAGACTTCGCGACCGTGGCCGCGCCGGCGCCGCTGGCTTCGGAGGGGAGGTGCCTGCTGGGCCTTTTGCCGTCAATCCGGCCGGCTTGCGCCCGATTTGTCCCAACCACCACGGCCCCCCGCCCTCACTCCACCCTTCTCTCTCCCCCTCTCTCACTCACCACCAGGAGGACGCCTGAAGAGGTGCTGGCAAGGCAGACACCCACTTTTGCGTGCCGCACTGCACACCGGTCTCCATCCGAACCCCCGCAGATTGCCTGTCCCTCTATACTTTCTCCTTGCGCCCGATTCATACGTTCGTATGGATCAAACGTATGAATACAGTGACAATTGGTGCGGAAGCCGAGGCGGATGTGGATTCGTCGCGTCAGGGATCGACGCGTGAGGCGTTGTTGAATGCGGCGGAGCGGTTGTTGGCGAAGCATGGAGTGGCGGCGACATCGACGCGGGACATCATCGGGGCGGCGGGGGCGAATCTGGGGGCGATCAACTATCATTTTGGATCGAAGGAGCGACTGGTGCTGGAGGTATTCGCGCGGCGGTTGCGGCCGTTGAACGAAGTGCGGATCGCGCGGCTTGAGGCGTTGGAGAAGTCGGCTGGCGGTCGCGGGCCGAAGCTGGAGCAGATAGTGGAAGTGCTGGTGCGGTCGGCGGTGGAGGCGCACGAGGCGAAACCCGGGGAGACGGCGTTGTTGCAGTTGATTTGCCGGGGATTCCAGGAGCCGAATCCCGAGGTGAAGGCCTTTATCGAGAAGGAATTTGCCGGGGTGGCCAAACGCCTGAATGCGGCGATTTTGAAGTCGGCGCCGGATTTGCCGCGGGGCGAATTGTTTTGGAGGATGCGTTTTTTCTTCGGCGCGCTGCATCAGGGGCTGGATGCGTGGTCGCGATTCGAGGCGATGCCGTGCCCGGATCCCGATGTCCAGCCCGAACGGCTGGATCGTGAGGCCTTCATCCGCCTGATGGTGGCGTTTGTCGCCGGCGGACTCGCCGCATCGACGCCGGTCAAATGGTCCTGAATTCCTTTGTCCACATCATGAAAGCGTTCCCTGCGGTCAGCGAGTTCACGCTCTTTCGCGCCGATGTTATGTCTCGTCCCTTCCGTTCATTGGCGTTCGGCGCGATGTCGGTGGTGCTGGCCATCCTGCCGGCCGGCTGCGGCCGGAAACCCGCCGGTCCTCCTCCCGGGATGGGTGGACCCATGGGCCCATTGGAGGTGGGGGTGCTTACGCTGGCGCCGCAACCGGTCACCCTCACGCAAGAGCTGCCCGGACGCACGTCCGCCTTCCGCGTGGCTGAAATCCGCGCCCGGGTGGACGGCATCGTGCTGAAACGCCTCTTTGATGAAGGCAGCGAGGTTCACGAGGGCCAGGTGCTTTATGAAATCGATCCCGCTCCCTATCAGGTGGCGCTCGACAGCGCGGTCGGCGCCCTGGCGCGCGCCAATGCCACTCTCGATGCCGCGCGGATCAGGGAAAACCGCTTCCGCAAACTGATCGAAACCACGGCCGCGAGCCGGCAGGATCTGGATGACGCGATCGCCGCATCGAAAGTGGCCGATGCCGAGGTGCTCACGGCGGAGGCGGCCGTGCAGGCGGCGCGCATCGATCTCGGCTACACGCGGGTGATTTCTCCGGTGACCGGGCGGGCGGGACTTTCCCAGGTGACGGAAGGCGCGTACGTGCAGGCCGCCACCGCCACGCTGCTTGCCACCGTGCAACAACTCGACCCCGTTTATGTCAACGTGACCCAATCCACCAACGATGTGTTGAGGCTGCGGAAGGCGATGGCCAGCGGCGAACTGCACACGGATCAAGACGGGCAGGCCACGGTGAAACTCCGGCTGGATGACGGGTCATGGTATGCCGAGGAGGGCAAACTTCAGTTTGCGGATGTCACCGTCAATCCGACGACCAGTTCCGTCACCCTCCGGGCCATTTTTGCAAACCCTCAAGAGATGCTGCTGCCGGGCATGTTTGTCAGGGCGCAGTTGATGGAGGGAACGAAACCCGACGCGCTGCTGCTGCCGCAACAAGTCGTGAGCCGCAATACCAGGGGCGAACCCACCACTCTGGTGGTGGACGGCGACGACAAGGTCGAGCTGCGCGTCCTCGAGACGACACGCACCGTCGGCGGCCACTGGCTCGTCACCGGAGGCGTGAAAGCGGGAGACCGCATTATCATGGACAACCTGCAGAAAGTGCGGCCGGGCGCCCCGGTCAAACCCGTGCCCTGGCAATCCCCCGCCGGCGCCGCAGCCACCGGCCCTTCCGCCACCGCCGCCCGCTGAGGCCGGCCGGCCACACTTCGGATTATGTCACGATTTTTCATCGATCGCCCGGTCTTCGCGTGGGTCATCGCGCTGGTCATCATGGTGACCGGAGGCATTTCCATGATCAGACTGCCGGTGGCGCAATATCCCGCCATCGCGCCGCCGGCGGTCGCCATCACCGCCGTCTATCCCGGCGCCTCGGCGAAGACAGTCGAGGATACAGTCACCCAGATCATCGAGCAGAAACTGAATGGCATCGACAATCTGCGCTACATCGAATCCTCCAGCGACTCCAACGGCGGTGTGAACATCACCGTCACTTTCGATGGCGGCACGAACGCGGACATCGCGCAGGTGCAGGTGCAGAACAAACTGCAATTGGCCATGCCCCTGCTGCCCGAGGAGGTGCAGCGCCAGGGCGTCACGGTGGCGAAATCGGTGCGCAACTTCCTGCTTGTGGTCGCGCTCGTCTCGGAGGACGGCCGGATGTCGAACGCCGACCTGGGCGACTATCTTACCGGCACCCTGCAGGATCCCGTGAGCCGCATCACCGGCGTGGGGGAGATCCAGAATTTCGGAACCCAATATGCCATGCGCATCTGGCTGGATCCCGAAAAGCTCACGCAATACCAGCTCACCACCACCGACATCGCGGACTCCATCCGCGCGCAAAACGTGCAGATTTCCTCGGGTTCGGTCGGCGGGCTGCCGGCGTCATCGGGGCAGTCCCTCACGGCCACCATAGTCACCAAAGGCCGCCTGCAGACCACGGAGGAGTTCGGAAACATCCTGTTGCGCGTCAATGAGGACGGTTCGCGCGTGTTGCTGAAGGACGTCGCCCGCATGGAGCTGGGCCGCGAAAACTACAACAACCTGTCACGCTACAACCGGCAGCCCTCCGCCGGCTTCGCCATCAAACCCGCGGTCGGCGCCAACGCCCTGGAAACCGTCGATGCCGTCAAAGCCAAGGTGGAGGAGTTATCCGCCTTTTTCCCGCCGGGCGTGAAGGCTATCTATCCATTCGACACCACGCCGTTCGTGCGGCACTCGATCCGCGAAGTCGTCAAGACGCTCATCGAAGCCGTCGTGCTCGTCTTCCTGGTGATGTATCTGTTCCTGCAGAACTGGCGGGCGACGCTCATCCCCACCATCGCCGTCCCGGTGGTGCTGCTGGGCACGTTCGGCGTCATGGCCGCCATAGGATTCACGATCAACACGCTGACGCTCTTCGGTCTCGTGCTCGCCGTCGGGCTGCTGGTGGACGACGCCATCGTGGTCGTCGAAAACGTCGAGCGCGTGATGGAGGAGGAGGGCCTGCCGCCGCGCGAAGCCACCCAAAAGTCCATGGACCAGGTGTCCGGCGCCCTGGTCGGCATCGGCCTGGTTTTGTGCGCCGCGTTCCTTCCGATGGCTTTTTTCGGGAATTCCACCGGCGTCATCTATCGGCAGTTTTCCATCACGCTTGTCTCCGCTGTTACCCTGTCGGTCCTGGTCGCGCTGATCCTCACGCCCGCGCTGTGCGCCACCATGCTGCGCCCGGTCACGAAAGACTCCGCGCACAAGCGCCGGGGATTCTTCGGGTGGTTCAACCGGGCGTTCGATCGCACCGCGGACAGTTACGCCCGCAGCGTGCGGCATATTCTGGGACACACCGTCAAACCGCTCGTGGCCTATGCCGTGATCGTCGCCGGCGTTTTCTATCTGTTCCGCCATTTGCCCACAGGCTTTCTCCCGTCGGAGGACACGGGCATCTTCATGGTCAGCGCCCAGCTTCCGCCCGGCTCCACGCAGGAGCAGTCCCTCGCCGTGCTTTATAAAATGGAGGACCACATTTTCAGCAAACACGGCGACGCCCTGCAAGGCGCATTCGGGATTGCCGGCTTCAGTTTTGCCGGCTCGGGGCAGAACCAGGTCATGATGTTTTGCTCGTTGAAAGACTGGAGCGAACGCAAACAGGACCACCAGTCGGTGCCGGCCATCCAGCGCGAAGTCATGGGCACCTTCATGCAATACCGGGAAGCGCTCGCCTTCGCCTTCGCCCCGCCCGCCGTGATGGAGCTGGGCACCGCGAGCGGATTCGATCTCCGACTGCTGGACAACGCCGGCGTCGGCCACGAGGCGCTGATGGACGCGCGGAATCAACTCGTGGGCATGGCGGCCCAAAACCCTGCGCTGCTCGGCGTCCGCCCCAACGGCTTGAATGACATGCCGCAGTTGCAGTTGGACATCGACCGGGAAAAGGCCAGCGCCCTCGGCATCGAACTGACCGACATCAATGCCGAACTCTCCCACATCTGGGGATCAGCCTACATCAACGACTTTCTCGACAAGGGCCGGGTGAAAAAAGTGTTCCTCCAGGGCGATGCTCCCTACCGCGCGTCGCCGGAAGACATCGGCAAGTGGTATGTCCGCAACACGGCCGGAGAAATGGTGCCATTCTCCGCTTTTGCCAGTGCCCGGTGGATTCTCGGCCCGCCCAAGCTGGAACGCTTCAACGGCGCGCCCTCCGCCGCCGTCATCGGCGAGCCCGCGCCCGGTCACAGTTCCGGAGAAGCGATGCGCCTCGTCCAGGAAATGGTCGACCAATTGCCGCCGGGAATCGGTCTGGCCTGGGCGGGGCTGTCTTATGAGGAGAAGCTGTCTGGCTCCAGTTCCGCGCCACTCTATCTGCTGGCGATGTTGATGGTGTTCCTCTGCCTCGCGGCGCTCTATGAAAACTGGGCCATCCCATTTTCGGTGATGATGGATATTCCACTGGGCGCGCTCGGAGTGCTGGCAGCCACAGCCATGCGAAGTTTTCCCAACGACATTTACTTTCAGATCGGATTCATCACCATCATCGGGCTTTCCGCGAAGAACGCCATCCTCGTGATCGAATTCGCCAAAGAGCGATATGACGCCGGATCGTCGCTGATCGAGGCCGCCGTGCACGCCGTGCGGCAGCGCCTGCGGCCGGTGCTCATGACATCGATCGCCTTCTGCCTCGGTGTGCTGCCGCTGGCGCTCAGCACAGGCGCCGGCGCGGGCAGCCAGAACGCCGTCGGCACCGGCATCGTCGGCGGCACCATCACCACCACGCTGCTCGG
>CAZYHO010000012.1:0-26293 GCA_964647495.1 uncultured Akkermansia sp.
TTTGTTGCCTCGTTCAAGGGGGAAAGGTCCAACCGGATCCTGCAGTACGGGCTGCAATCGGTGTGCCGCGTGACGCACCGGGGCGCGGTGGATGCGGACCGGAAGACCGGGGACGGAGCCGGCGTGCTGACGCAGATCCCGCACAAGCTGTTCGCGCCGTGGTTGCGCGACCGCGGGATCGAGCTGGAGAGCGGCCCGGAGGATCTCGGGGTGGCGATGATGTTTTTGCCGCGGCGGCACGTCGAGCAGCGCAAGCTGGCAAAGAAGATCGCCGCCGACGTGGCGCGGGAACGGGGGCTGACCGTGCTGGGGTGGCGGATGCCACCGCAGAACAAGGATGAGTTGGGGGACAAGGCGCGGCTGATGCGGCCGTCGATCCGGCAATTGCTCATGGCGCGACCGCGCGGCATGGACGCGGACGCCTACGAGCGCGAGCTGTACCTGACGCGCAAGCTGATCCTGAAGCGATGCGCCGAGGCCGGCATCGCGGAGGAGCCGGTGTACGTGGCGTCCTGCTCGCACCGCAGCATCGTGTACAAGGCGCTGTGCCTGCCGCATGCGCTGGCGCGGTTTTACGAGGATCTCGAGAATCCCGAGTACGAGACGGGGATCTGCCTTTTCCACCAGCGCTTCAGCACCAACACCTTTCCGACCTGGTCGCTGGCGCATCCGTTCTCGATGCTCTGCCACAACGGCGAAATCAACACCGTCAAAGGCAACCGCAACTGGATGCGCTCGCGTGAAACCGACTTCGAAAGCCCGCTCTGGGGCAAGGACATCGCCAACCTCGCGCCGGTCTGCGATCCACTCGAATCGGACTCCGCCAGCCTGAACGCCGCATTCGAGCTGCTCGTGCTCTCCGGCCGCTCGCTCGACCAGGCGGCCGCCCTGCTCGTGCCGCCGGCCTACGGCATCGACCCGTTCACCAGCGACGAGGAGAAGGCGTTTTATCAATTCCAGGAATGTTTCGCCGAACCCTGGGACGGGCCCGCCGCCCTTGTCTGCTCGGACGGGCTCTCGATTTGCGCCGCGCTCGACCGCAACGGCCTGCGCCCGTCGCGCTTCAAAATCACGCGCGACGGCCTGATCGCCGCCGGATCCGAGGTCGGCCTGGTGTCGCTTGACGACGAGGATGTCGTCCAAAAAGGCCGCCTCGCGCCGGGCGAGTGCATGGTCGTGGACACCGTGGCCCAGACCGTGCGGTTCAACGACGAAATCAAAGAGGCCCTGGCCGCCCGGCACCCGTATGGCGAGTGGATCGCACGCCACCGCATCGAGTTTTCGAGCCTGGCGGGAGCCGCCATCCCCGCGCCCGCCGAGGAACTCGACATCCTCGGGCTTTCGCAGAAGCAGGCCGCGTTCGGTTACACGGACGAGGAACTCAACATGGTCTTCACCCCCATGATCAGGGACGGCATGGAAGGGACTTACAGCATGGGGGACGACGCCGCCCTTTCGGTGCTCAGCCTGCAGCCGCGCGTCCTGTACACGTATTTCAAGCAGCTCTTCGCGCAGGTCACCAATCCGCCCATCGACCCGATCCGCGAGCGCCTCGTCATGTCGCTGGGCGTGGCCCTCGGCTGGTACCGCAATTTCCTCGCCGAATCACCGGAACACGCCAAGGTCGTCTGGCTCGACACACCGTTCCTTTTCGACCACGAACTCGAAAAACTGCGGTCGCTCGGCGAGGAGTTCCCGACCCGCACGCTCGACGCCACCTGGCCGCTGGCCGAAAACGAGGCCGGCCTCGAATCCGCGGTGCGCCGGCTTTGCGCCGAGGCGGAGCGGGCAGTCGACGACGGCATCCGGATTCTGGTTCTTTCGGACCGCGCGGTCGATCATGAGCGGGTGCCGGTCCCGGCGTTGCTCGCCACGGGAGCGGTGCACCACCACCTCGTGAGGCGCGCGAAGCGACTGCGGCTTTCGATTGTGGTCGACACCGGCGAGGCGCGCGACGTGCATCAGGTGTGCTGCCTGTTCGGCTACGGGGCGCAGGCGGTCTGTCCGTACCTGGGCGCGGAGACGGTGCGCGAGCTGCTGGAGAAAGATGTGGGCGGCAAGCTCTTCGGCGGCAAATCGCTGCACGAGGCGCTGAACAAATACCGCGCCGCCCTGGAAAAGGGAGTGCTCAAGATCATGTCGAAGATGGGTATTTCCTGCCTGCAAAGTTACCAGGGCGCCCAGATCTTCGAGGCGGTCGGCTTGAGCAGCGAACTCACCGAGTTCGCGTTCGCGGGCACGCCCTGCCAGATCGAGGGCATCGGGTTCACCGAAATCGCGGCCGAGTCCCTGGCGCGCCATCAGGCGGGTTACGGGACCGCCATGCCCCAGGAAATCAAGCTGGGTGATCCCGGGTATTTCCGGTTCCGGCGCGAGGGCGAGAAACACGCGCTTCACGGCCAGACGATCAAGAACTTCCACACCTTCGTGCGGGACAACGATCCGGCGAAGTACGAGGCCTACGTCAACGAAATCAAGAGCGTCCAGCCGATCGCGCTGCATGACCTCTTCGAATTCCACCCGGAGAAACTCGGCCGGCCGGTGCCGATCGACGAAGTGGAGCCGATCGAGGACATCCGCGTGCGCTTTACCACGGCCGCCATGTCACTCGGCGCGATTTCGCCCGAAGCGCATGAGGCGCTCGCCGAGGCCATGAACGAAATCGGCGGCAAGTCCAATTCGGGCGAGGGCGGCGAAGACCCGGTGCGCTTCAAGCACCGGCCGGACGGATCGTGGCTCAACTCGAAGATCAAGCAGGTGGCGTCCGGCCGGTTCGGCGTGACCGCGGAGTATCTGGCCAGCGCGGAGGAGATCGAGATCAAGATGGCGCAGGGGGCGAAGCCGGGCGAAGGCGGACAGCTTCCGGGGCACAAGGTCAATGCGCTCATCGCGCGGCTGCGGCGCACGCAGCCCGGCGTCCAGCTCATCTCGCCGCCGCCACACCATGACATCTATTCGATCGAGGATCTGGCGCAGTTGATCCATGACCTGAAGGAGGTCAATCCGCGCGCCCGCATCTGCGTCAAGCTTGTCGCCGAAACCGGCGTCGGCACGATCGCGGCCGGCGTGGCCAAGGCGAATGCGGATATCATTCTCATCTCGGGCCACGAGGGAGGCACCGGCGCCTCGCCGATCTCGTCGATCAAGCACGCCGGCCTGCCTTGGGAACTCGGGCTCGCCGAGACGCAGCAGGTTTTGATGCTCAACAATCTGCGCAGCCGCGTCACCCTGCGCACCGACGGCGGGCTGCGCACCGGGCTGGACATCGTGCATGCCGCCATCCTGGGTGCCGAGGAGTACAATTTCGGCACGATCGCCCTGATCGCGCTCGGCTGTGTCTACGTGCGCCAGTGCCACTTGAACACCTGTCCGGTGGGAGTCGCCACGCAGCGCGAGGATCTGCGCGCCAAGTTCAAGGGCAGGAAAGAGCACGTCATCCATTTCTTCAACGCCGTGGCCGGGGAGGTGCGCCATCACCTGGCCGCCCTCGGTGTGCGCAAGCTCGAAGACATCATCGGCCGCCCGGAATACCTCCGCCAACGCACCGTGCCGGGCCATCCCAAGGCGAACTCGCTCGACCTTTCACCCCTCCTGCACGACGTCGCCAAAGCGAAGGATCTCGACCTGCCGCGCTTCTGCCTCGAAAACCGCAACGACGGGATGCATGACCACCCGCTCGACGACAAAATCATCCAGCGCGCCAAAGACGCCATCCGCGACAAGATGCCGGTGCGCCTCGCGTTCGACGTCCAGAACACCCACCGCAACATCGGCACCAAGCTCAGCGGCGAGGTGGCCTTTCTCCACGGCGATCACGGCCTGCCCGAAGGCACCATCACGCTCGACCTCGAAGGCAGCGCCGGCCAGAGCTTCGGCACATTCCTCTGCGGCGGCATCGCGCTGCGCCTCACCGGCGAGGCGAACGACTACGTCGGCAAAGGCATGACCGGCGGCGTCATCGTCGTCCGCCCGCCGGCCAAGACCGGTTTCGTGCCGTCCGAAAACAGCATCCTCGGCAATACCTGCCTCTATGGCGCCACCGGCGGCCACCTCTTCGCCAACGGCCGTGCCGGCGAGCGGTTCGCCGTCCGGAATTCGGGCGTCACCGCGGTCGTCGAAGGCGTGGGCGACCACGGCTGCGAATACATGACCAACGGCATCGTCGTCATCCTCGGCCCGACCGGCAGGAACTTCGGGGCGGGCATGTCCGGCGGCGTGGCCTACGTGTTCGATGAAGCCGGGCATTTCCCGAAACTCGCCAACCTCGAGATGATCGAACTCGCGCCGGTCGAGGAGGCGGCCGACGCGAACCTGCTCAAGGAGCTTGTCTACAACCACCTCGACGCCACCGACAGCGCCAAGGCACGCGCCCTGCTCGCCGACTGGGCGGCCGCCCAAAAGTCGTTCTGGAAAGTGCAGCCGAAGCGCGTGGCGCCGCCCGCCCCCGCCAAACCCGAAGCCGCCCCGGCCGCCGTCGCCGCGAAGGTTTGAGGATGGGGCTATGGGGCTTATGTGGCCTATGCGGCTTATGGGGCTATGAGCCTGGCCTCATGAGCCCTATGGGGCCTATGTCTCGAGGCGGCGGCGGCATCCAGACATCCACAGCACCCCTGGAATACTCTTGACGCCCGCTGCCGCTTCTTCTTATGCTTCAAGCACGTTTCACCCCGTTCTTGCACCTGTTTCCCCCCTCCTCTTTCTGTTTGTGTTCCTGGTCGCGTCACGCATGGCTGGCGGTGGCGTGTGTGTTTCTATTGTGGCGCGGCGGGCTGCCGGCCGCCAGCCCACCGCAGGGAGCGGATGCGCTGCGGACGATCGTGGAAGACACCACGTACACCTTCAGCCCGGACGACTTTGGTTTTGCCGATCCACTGGACCAGACACCTCACGCTTTTCGATCGGTGCGACTGACGAGCTTGCCGTTGGCGGGCACACTCCTGATGGACGGCATGCCGGCCGGGCTCGGAAACCACTTCCCGATACATCCGGCGCCCGGTCTCGTCTGGCAGCCACGTGAGAGCGACCGGAAGTGGACCTGTATTGCCGCATCGGCGGATGGATCGGTGGTGGCGGCTGGCACGGAAAATGGAATGATCCATGTCTCGCGTGACGGCGGGGTGACCTGGACCGAATGCAACCCTGCGGGCCAGCCGCGTCCATGGAACGGTGTATGCCTGTCTTCAAACGGCATGAGGATTGCCTGCACCGCATTCGATGACCTTGTTTTCGTATCGGAGGACGCTGGCATCACGTGGTCCGGCCGCGGACCTTCAAATCGATGGATGGACATCGCCTGTTCCGCCGATGGTCTGAAGCTGGCCGCCACTTCGCAGCTTGGACCCATCTATCTCTCAGCCGACGGCGGGCTGACCTGGCGCCCGGAGGGCTCCTCGTTGCGATGGAGTCGGATTGCCATGTCTCACGATGGCTCGGTGATCCTCGCAGGCTCGGCCGACTCCTTGTTTCTATCGACGGACGCCGGCGTCACATGGACATGGCAGGACATTCCCGGCTCCGGGATAAGCCGGTGGTGGGACGGCGCGGCGGTGTCGGCAGACGGAACCAGGCTGGCCGCCGTATCCGGAGGAATCTGGCTATCGGACGATGCGGGAGGAAG
The DNA here is from genome assembly GCA_964647495.1 of uncultured Akkermansia sp. Lineage (GTDB taxonomy): Bacteria > Verrucomicrobiota > Verrucomicrobiia > Verrucomicrobiales > V1-33 > CAJBME01. The sequence continues at coordinate 5,618 of CAZYHO010000012.1, forward strand.
CTGGAGAGTGCATGGATTCTTCCACGGTGTTTCTGACATCGCCATGTCCGCGGACGGTCAGTGGCTGGCGTGTTCGGGCGGCCGCAGGATATACACTTCGTTTGACGGAGGCACCCACTGGATTGAGCGGAATCCGGGCAACGATCTGCATTCGCTGGCGATTTCCGCGGACGGACGGCACCTGTGGGGCAGCCAATACGACGGCACCCTCCATCATTCCGTCCCGGCAGCCTCTTCCTTGGCGTTCCACCCCGCGCCGAATGCCTCCGGCAGCCCATACGCCAGCTTTTCATTCCAGGTCCAGGACTCGGGACCGGAAAATTTCAATCTGGATCCCTCGCCGAACACGTTCACCTTCCATGTCACACCCACCGATGACCCGCCGGAAATCGGTGTGCCACTGTCGGACCACATGGCGGGGGCGGGTCAGATCTTCGTTTATCAATTCCCGGCGGATAGCTTCTATGATCCGGATCCCGATGCCATATTGACTTACACGGCCTCACAAGCGGATGGAAGTCCGCTGCCGCCGTGGCTCGGGTTTTCTCATTCATCGCGCACATTTTCCGGGACGCCTGCGGCTGCGCACGCCGGCTCGTGGGAAATCCGCGTGACCGCCACCGACCAGGCCGGGCTCGCCGTCAGTAACACCTTCCTCCTCCAAGTTGCCGGAATACCGCAAGCGACGGGCGGAGCGGTCACGATTCCTGAAGACACGATATACACGTTCAAGCCATCCGACTTCGGGTTCGCCGACCCATTCGATGTGCCGCCGCATGAATTCACCCGGATTCGTCTCACCACGCTTCCGGCTCTTGGGACATCGACCCTCAATGGAAACCCGGTCGCCGAGGGAGACTTCGTTCCGATGGTCCCCGTTCCGGGCGCGAAATGGGACCAGCGTGGCGGTTTTTCCAACGGGGTGATTGTTTCATCGGCAGACGGCGGCCACCTGCTGACTGTGAGAAACGAATCGCCGGCCCCGCCTGTCTCCATTTCCATCGATGGCGGTGAATCATGGAGGGCCGTCCCCTTCTTCGCGGACAATTCCATCCTTCCGATTCAGGCCGCCATGTCTGCTGATGGCCGGCGGTTGGTGCTGGCCGTGCCGGGTGACATGTTGTTCATCTCGTCCGATGGCGGCGAGACCTGGGCGCCACGCGAGTCGGTCCGTGACTGGCAGGCTGTGGCCAGCTCGGCGGATGGCTCCAAAGTCATCGCCGTCGCTCACCACGAGACCGGCGCCGCTGTATACGTTTCCCACGACTTCGGCTTGACGTGGACGAATCCTCCGATGTCGCCCTTCACGGATTACACTCGATGGGATGCAGTGGTTTCTTCCGCGGACGGCGCAAGGTTTGTCGTCGCTTCGCGCAGGCCGTTTTTTTGGGGCTCCGGCGCGATTCGGTTCTCCAGGGATGGAGGCGCCACTTGGGAAGCATGGACCACTGCTGATGACCTCCTCTCGATGGCTCTTTCAGGCAATGGAAACACCATTCTCATCGGGCGCACAGGTGGCGTGATGATATCAGATGACTTTGGCCTTTCGCTTCGCTGGACACTGCACGCCCCCGACATCATCGGGCTGGCATCGTCATCCGACGGACGGACTCTCACCGCCGCCTCCGCAGGCGGCGGATTGTATGTTTCCATCGATGGCGGAGGCACATGGTCCACCACGACCACTACGGCCGGTTGGTCGTCGGTGGCCTCGTCCTCCGATGGGAACCGATTGACTGCGACTGGATCCGCCGGTGTCTTCACGTCCACTCCATCCTTTCCCGCACTCTCCTACCTTCCGTTCCTCAATGGCGCCGGCCCGGACTATGCCCGATTCACGTTCCAGGTCGGTGACAGCGGTCCGGATGGGCTGAATCTGGATCCGGTCGCTCGTCCGCTGGCAATCAATGTGACCAATTCCAATGACGCGCCGGTGGTGGCTGGTGGAGTGCCCGACCAGATCGTGCCTCCCTCGGGACCATTCACTTATCGCATTCCTGATAACGCGATCACCGATCCGGACGCGGGTGATGTCCTCACGTTCAAGGCGACTCTGGCCAACGGCAGCCCGCTTCCATCCTGGCTGCACTTCAACCCCGGATCCAGGGAACTGTCCAGTCCGGCCGGCGCCCTCGTCTCCGGCGCGCATGCCATCCGGATCACGGCTCGCGACAGTGGTTTTCCGGCACTGGAGGTTTCCACCGAGTTTCTCCTCATCGTCCAGCATCATCCTCCCCAAGGCGCCGACCGGACATTCACTCTGGACGAGGATACTGAGCACATGTTCAGTCCCGCCGACTTTGGATTCACCGACGCGGCCGACTCGCCGCCCAATATCTTTCGGAAGGTGTGGCTGGCGACGGCGCCGACGGCCGGCACTTTGAGCGTCGATGGACTTGTGCTCGATGAAGGGGACCAGGTATCCATGTTTCCTGACGCCCGCATGCGCTGGACGCCTGGCGCATCCAGTCAAACGTGGAGGGATTTGGCCACTTCCGCGGATGGCATGCGGCTGGCGGCTGTCTGGGGCTCCGGCCACTTCGCGGAGCCCGCCGGGGAAATCTTCCTCTCATCTGACGGCGGCGCTACCTGGTCGATCGCGATGGGCGGCAAATCGTGGCGGACTGTCGCGATGTCCGCGGACGGTACGCGGCTGGCCGCCGGAGCCTATGATGATCGCATTCATGTCTCCTCCGACTCCGGTCTAACGTGGACGCCTACCGGGTCGGTCGCCAAATGGGCTGCCCTCGCGATTTCGGCGGACGGCAGCCGGCTGCTGGCCGCCCCCGAGAACGGAGCGCTCCAGGTATCTTTTGATGGCGGCCTGACCTGGGAGCCTCGGACGGCCTCCGTGTTTCCAAGCTGGAACGCTGCGGCGATGTCCGCGGACGGCAGGGTGATGGTCGCGGCGGGATGGGCTCTGTGTGTATCCACGGATGGCGGAACCACATGGACTGAGCACATGCCCGGCCAGACTTGGCTCAGTCTGGCCATTTCAGCCGATGGATCCCGCATCGCCGCCACGGCAGAATCCGGATATTGGATCATGTATTCGGATGATTTCGGCGCTTCATGGGCACCTCGCGGGGAATCCAGACTTTCCTGCATAGCCTGCTCCTCCGATGGAATCCAGCTTGTCGGCAGCGATACCCATTCTCGTCTCTACGTGTCGGCGGACGCCGGTCATTCCTGGTCCCGCAAGGAGGAGTTCCGGAGTTGGAGGGCTGTGGCATCATCGGCGGATGGCCAGCGGCTTGCCGCCGCCACCATGAACGGGCTGATCTACACATCGGTGGCCGCCATACCCCAGCTCGTTTACAGACCGGCCCCGAACGACTTCGGCGACCCGTACGGAAGTTTCGACTTTCGGGTGGAGGACGATGGCGTTGGCGGGACAAGTCGATCGTTGATCCCAAACACGTTCAAGTTTCGCGTGACCCCCGTGCCTGACGCTCCTCTGCCGCCCTTCATGGTCATGTATCAGGCGGCGATCAGGCAACGGCCATTTTCGTACATGATCCCCGACTTCAACGACCCTGATCCCGGCGCCATCCTGACTTACTCCGTCACGCGGCAGAACGGAGTGCCGCTGCCAGCCTGGTTGTCCTTCAATCCCGCCACCAGGAGGCTGGCCGGCACCCCGAGCAGGTCCGACACGGGTTTGCTGGATCTCCGGGTCACCGCCACCGACAACGGCATCCCGCCGCTCTCCGGATCCGGCCCGCTGCTGATTCACGTCCTCCAGGCGGACCAGCGCCCCTCCGGGGCCGACGCGCACCGCACCATCGTCGAGGACGTGCCATGGACCTTCACCACGGATGACTTTGGATTCACCGATGTGCAGGATGTTCCGCCTGGCCAGTTCATCCGCGTGCGGCTCAACACTCTTCCCTCCGCCGGAACCCTGTTCGTGGATGATGCGCCGGCCGTTCCAGGAGCCATGGTCCGCATGATTCCTTCCCCGCCGGGCACTCATTGGGAATCCCGCGGCCCGGTTTTGCCGTGGACCTGTATTTCGATGTCCGCCGATGGCCATCGCCTGGCGGCGGCGTCCGATGGGCAGATCCATACATCCAACGACGGTGGTTTGACGTGGACGCCGCGCCATCAAGTGAGGGCATGGACGGGTATCGCCTCGTCCGCTGACGGCCTCCGCCTCGCCGCCGTGGCCCGCGATGACGAAATTCACGTCTCGTCGGACGGCGGCGTCACATGGGCAATCCGCGGACCGGCCCACCAGTGGATCGCGGTAGCCTCATCGGCCGACGGATCGCGGCTCGCCGCCGTTCACGAGAGCGGCTCCATCTTCGTCAGCCAGGACTTTGGAAACTCCTGGCTCTCCACCGGCCCCAAGGGAAACTGGAACTCCATCGCTTCCTCGGCCGACGGCCAGCGGCTCGTTGCGGGCCGGCATGATGACTACTTGCACGTCTCCAAGGATGGCGGGGCGACTTGGTCTCCTCGCGACCTTCTCGGCGGCAAAGGAGTCTGCGCGTCGGCCGATGGCATGCGAATGGCCGCCATCAGAGGCTCTTACATATACATTTCGGTGGATGGCGGCGAAACGTGGTCGCCGCGCGAAGAGGCCCGTGCTTGGCGAGGCATTACCTCGTCGGCCGACGGCACGAGACTGGCTGCTTTCAGCAACAGTGGGCTGTTTCATTCCACCGATGGCGGGATCACATGGAGGTCCCGGGGAGGGCAACGCGAGTGGCGGGCGGTGGCCATCTCGGCCAATGGCGAGCGGCTCGCGGGGGCAGTCTCACAGGGCGCCCTCGAGATCTCATACATCGTGCCGGCGCAGCGGCTTGTCTTCGTGCCGGAAGCGAACGCCGCCGCATCGCCATACACGTCATTCCGATTCCAGGTCGAGGATGACGGAGCGGCTGGCGCCAACCTCGACTTCGCGGCAAGAACATTCACCTTCCACGTCCTTGGGTCCAACGACGCCCCCACCCTGGATCCGATACCTGATCCGCCCGTGGTCGCCGCCGAGGCCGGGCCGCAATCGGTCGCGCTTTCGGGCGTCAGCGCCGGCGGCGGTGAATCACAGACGCTTGTCATCGAAGCCACGTCGAGCCGGCCCGACCTCGTGCCGCATCCCGAAGTGATTTACACTTCGCCCCAGGCGCAGGGGTTGCTGCGATATACTCCCGTGCCGGGAGCTGCCGGCAGCGCCGTTGTCACGGTCACCGTCCGCGACGATGGCGGAACCGAGAACGGCGGTGCCGACCACATAACACGCCGGTTCACGGTGACATTGATGTCGCTTTTCCATCACTGGGCGGTTGCGCACGGGTTACCGCTTGACGCCAATGTCGATGGCGGAGCCAACCTCCTCAAGTATGCCTTCGGATTGGAGCCGCACTCTCGCGAGCTGGCTGTCATCGAAGTGACCGATGGCGTCATTCGGCGTCGTGGCCTGCCTGTTCTGCTTTCGACCGGCTCTCCCTCCATGCCGGCGTTTTCGGTCCTTTTCTCACGCTTGAAATCCTCGGATCTGGCCTATCGGGCCGAGTTCAGCGCGGACCTCGCGACATGGGAACCGGTTCCAGCGCCGGCCGTTCCCGCCGCCGCGGACGACCTCATCGAGGCCTTCACGCTTCCATTCCCGCCGGCTCTCTCCGACGGACGCCCGCCCCGGTTCGTCCGGGTGAAGATTCTCACACCTTGAAGCGGCCCATGAGCCCCATGAGCCCCATGGAGCTTATGGCTCAAAATACGTGTACCCTTCCATGCCGGTGCGATAGGCGTCGACGAGCTGGCGCTTTTCGGTCGATGTGATGCGGCCCTCGGCCTGGGCGCGCTCGGCGAACATGGTGAAGCGCTCGATCAGGGCGGCCGGCGTGTATTCCATGTAACTGAGCACCTGGCCCACCGTGTCCCCGCGGTAATGCACTTCGCATTTCGGCTGGCCGTTCTCCAGCTTGACCGAAACGACGTTCGTATCGCCGAACAGATTGTGCAGGCCGCCGAGCGATTCCTGATAGGCGCCGACCAGGAAAACGCCGAGCAGGTAATCATGCTTGTCCTTGAGCGCGTGGACCGGCAGCACCTTGTCCCGCTCCTTGCCTGTGAAGTGTTCGAGCACACCGTCGCAGTCGCAGGTCAGGTCGCTGATGACCGCCTCGCGTCCGGGTTTTTCGTCGAGCCGGTGGATCGGCATGACCGGGAAAAGCTGGTCGATGGCCCACGCGTCCGGCAGCGACTGGAATATGGAAAAATTGCCGTAATAGAAATCGGCCAGGGAATTGCGGATTTCGCGGAGCGGCTTGGGAGGCGATTTCATCGAGCGGGTTTTGGCCGAGACGCGGGTCATGATCTGCCAGAAGATTTCATCGCCGAGGGCGACTTCGCGGATGCCGATGACGCCGTGCGAGAAGAGCTGGCGCAGGCCCTCGCGGTAAAAGACGGCGTCGTTGTAGCACTCCTGCGGTCCCATCGAATCGAAGTTCGCCAGCACCTCGTGGAGGCTCTTGAGCTGGATGTTGGCGTCCTCGGGCACGGCGAGCGCCCTGGGCCCGTTGAGGTCGAGCCGGGTGACGCCGAGGATGTTGAAGACGAGCACGCTGAAGTAGCTGGCGACGGCGCGGCCGGATTCGGTGACGATGTCCGGATGCGGCACGCCGCCTTCGTCGCACACCTGCGCGATCACCTGCACCATGTCCGAGCAGTATTCCTGAAGCGCGTAGTTCCGGCTGCTCGCGCTGGATCCGGAGCCGTCGTAGTCGACGGCCAGCCCGCCCCCGAGGTCGATGAGCCCCATGCGCGCGCCCTCCTTGACGAGCTGCACATACACACGCGCGGCTTCCATCGCGCTCTGCCGGATCGTCTGGATCTTCGGGATCTGCGAGCCTTGGTGGAAATGGAGCAGCCGCAGCCAGGAGAGTTTGCCGTGACCGCGCAGGTCGTCGAGCAGCCGCATCAATTGAGGGAACGAGAAGCCGAACGGGCTGCGGTCACCGGCGGAGTTCGCCCAATGGCCGCCGCTTTTCGCCGAGAGGCGGATGCGCACGCCGAGCAACGGCTCGACGCCGAGGGCGGCCGCGCTCTCCATGATGAGCGGCAGCTCGTCGGGCATTTCGAGCACAATGACGACTTGCAGCCCCATCTTGCAGGCGCCCAGCGCGAAGTCGATGAACTCGCGGTCCTTGTACCCGTTGCAGACGATGAGCGAATTCGGGTCGTGCATGTATGCCAGCGCGGCCAGAAGCTCCGGCTTGCTGCCGGCCTCGAAGCCGTACTGGAAATCGCGGCCGAAGCTGGCCACCTCGCTGATCACCTGGTGCTGCTGGTTGACCTTGATCGGGTACACGCCGCGGTACTGGCCGGCGTAATTGTGTTCGGCGATGGCGCGCCGGAACGAAACGTTCAGCTCTTCGATGCGCGAATGGAGAATATCGCTGAAGCGGAAAAGAAGCGGCAACTGGAGGTCGGTATTCGTCTTCTTCAGGTCGCGCATCAGCCCGGTGAGGCTCACGCGCACGATGGCGCCGCCCTCCTGCGGCTCCAGGTCGGCGCAGACCTCGCCGTCTTCGTTCACGGAAAAATAGCCGGCCCCCCAGCGGTCGATGCCGTACAGGTTGCGCGCCTCCTCGACCGACCAGGCCGGGTCGGCGGACGCGCCCGCCGGGTCGGTGGAGGCGGGCGCAGGGTCAGCGGTCGCGGGGGTGGTCATAGGCGGATGAGAAAGGGGGAGCGGGTCGGAGGGACAAGCGGGCGTGAGGGCTGCGGCCGCGAAGGTGAAGGGCGGCCGGTGAGGCGCGTGCGGTGCGGGTGCGGTGCGGGGTGATGAATGCCACATTCACGCCCGCCCGCAACCGGTGAATCGTGACAAGATGACGGTCGATTTCTAATCGATGGTCTCGGAGGTTTCCGCCTTGAGGATGTCATCGATCGATTCGCGGCGCGAGATCATTTCGACGGAACCATCCTCTTCGAGCCAGAGCTGCGGGGCGCGGCCGATCGAATTGTAGTTGCTGCTCATGGCGTAGCCGTAGGCGCCGGCGTCGTGAATGGTGAGCAGTTCGCCCGGGCGCGGCCGCGGCAGCTCGCGCGGCTGCAACAGCTCGGTCTCGTCGCGTGTGAACACATCGCCGCTTTCGCACAGCGGGCCGGCCACCACGAGCGGCTCGCGGTATTCGTCGTGCATGCGGCCGACCACCTCGATGCGGTGGAAGCTGCCGTACATCGCGGGCCGGACGAGGTCGACGAAGCCGGCATCGACCATGACGAATGTCTCGCCGGCGCCCTTGGTATTGGTGAGCGTGTGTTTGACGTCTGTGACGGCCGTGACGAGCGTGCAGGCCGGCGCGGTGAAATAGCGGCCGGGCTCGATTTCCAGGCGCAGATCCCGGCCGAGCGACCAGCAGAGCCGTTTGCGCGCCTCGGCGAAGAGATCGCGCAGCCGGTCGAGCGGCACTGCGGCGTCCGCGTTGCGATAGTCGTGCGGGATGCCGCCGCCGAGGTTGATCGCCGTGAGGTGATTGAAGTGCGGCGCGACGCGGGAGAATTCGTCGGCCAGGCGGGCCAGGTTGGCGACGAGTTCGTCGATGCGCGGGCCGCTGCCGATGTGGCTGTGAAGCATGACGACGCGCAGGCCTGAGCGCTCGGCGATGTCTTTGATGCGCTCGACGTCGTCGATCCAGATGCCGTGTTTGCTGCTCGGGCCGCCTGTGTCGCACGAATTCACGTGGCCGTGGCCGAAGCCCGGGTTCACGCGCAGCGAGACCGGGCCGCGGTAGCCGGCGTGGCGCAGGGCGTCGACCATGCCGGGCGATCCGAGATTGGGGAGGACGTTGTGCCTGAGGACGACTTCGAGCGCGTTGTCGCGAAAAACATCGGAGGTCAGGCAGATGAGCGGCGGGTCGTTGCCCTCGGCGTAACCGGCCCGCAGCGCGCGCAGCACTTCGTTGCCTGACACCGCGTCGATCCAGAGGCCGGCGGTTTCCATTTCGCGCAGCACCTTCGTGGCCGGGCATGCCTTCATGGCGAAGCGCGCCTGGACGCCCGGCGTGGCGGCCACTTGTTTGATGTCGGCGATGCGGCGCCGCAGGACGGCGGCATCATACAGCCAGTACGGCGTGCCGACGGTGTCGGCGAGGCGATGGAGCAGCTCCGGGGAATGACTCATGGGTTGGCGGTGGGCGTGATCCTGCCATGCCGTCGGATTCATGCAAACGGTCAGGCCATCACTCCAGGCCGCGCTCGTGCCGGACCTGCCGCACGCCGGCGACCATGTTCGCGAGCTTCCGGCGGCTCGCCCAGCGCGCGGTCTGGCTCAGGCCGCAGTCGGGAGCGAAGCTCAGGCGCTCGGGCGGCGCGAACGCCAGGCACCGCCGCACACGCTCGGCCACGTCCTCCGGTTGCTCGATGAAATAGCTCTTCACGTCGATCACGCCGATGCACACGTCCTTGCCGCGCTCGACGATGCCGCTGACGATATCGATTTCCGCGAATTCCCGGCTCGCCATTTCCAGGTGCACCTCGTCCACCGAGAGCCCGTGGAACGCCGGGTAAAGCGGCGCGTACCGCCGCGGCGCCACCGCGCGCGCCTTGTAGTTTCCGAAGCACAGGTGCGTCGAGAGCCGCGTCCGCCCGACCGCCGGCTGCACCGTGCGGTTGAAGATGTCGACGAACCGCTGCGGATCTTCGCGGTACCCGTAACAGCTCATCGATGGCTCATCGACCGTGATTTCCCGGCACCCGGCGGCCACCAGATCGGCCAGCTCCCGGCTCACGATCGGCAGCAGCGCCTCGGTCAGCTCCCACCGGTCTCGATAGCGGCCGCCGGAAAGCAGCCGCCCGGCGAGCGTGTACGGTCCCGGCACCGACGCCTTCAACGTGACCTGCGGTTTGTGATCCGCGAGCGGCAGGCCGGCCACCAGCCGTTCGAGGCGCCGGTATTCCTCGACCACGCCGAGCCCGCCCGGCGCGCTCAATTCTCCGAGGACCGCGTGTTTTCCCCGCTGGTCGTGCGCCGGCGGCCCCCAGCGTCGCGGCGGCGCGCTTTCAAGCTGGATGCCGTCGATGTAGCCGTAAAACGACAGGTTGAAGTCCAGCCGCGTCTGCTCGCCGTCCGTGATCACGTCGAGCCCGGCCTTCAGTTGGTCGCCGATCGCGCACAGCGCCGCGTCATCCTGGATCTCGGCCACATCATCCGGGCCGAACTTGTCCAACTGCCCGCTCGCCAGCTCGAGCCAGCCCGGAAACGGGTAACTGCCAATAACCGTCGTGCGCAGGGGAAAAGGCTGCATCCCGCGAGTCTGAACACACCACCGGCTTCACACAACGGGAATCGTTCGCGCCCGCCCGATCACCGGCCCGGCGATCGGGCACACGGACAGCCCCTCCATGCGCTGCCCCTTGGTGTACTCTCATGGCTTCCTCATGACCGGGACTTCGCCACCGCGCGCGGCGCAGCCGCCAGTCGCGCCAGAAATTCCCGAAAGTGACCATTTGAACGATTTTGGAAAGACACCTTGCTTCCGGAGATTATTGCATTAAGATTAACAAGGCTTAGCCCTGATTCGCTTCGCTAATGTTAACTATTCCAACATCATTGACACCATGAAATCTTCATTCAGATACTTGTTACTGTTGGCCTGCTTGTGGGCGGGTCTGGCGCCATCGGGCCATGCAGCGGCGATTGTCGGGCAGGTCGCGATTACGGGGAAGGCACAACTGAACGGTCCTTTCCAGACGGCGACGTTGATCTCGACCTTCGACAGAACGCGCCTGAGCTTCGGCACCGGCGATTACGATTTCGCCGGACCCCATGTGTCGGGCGAGTTCACGCCGCTCGTTCTCGATACCCCGCTGAATGCGCCGGTGGTGCTGTGGAAGTTCGTCCGGGACAGCAGCGAGTACTCCTTTGAATTACACGAATTCGGTGTGGAACGGTTCGAATTACAGGATAACCTCTTCTTGAATCTCTCCGGGTCCGGATTCGTCAGCATCGATGGAGTGAGGAGGACGGCCGCCAATTTCTCCTTCAGCACTCAACAGACCATCAAATCGTCGAGCAGTGAAATCACGTGGTCCGCGGAAACGATCGCATTCTCCGTTCCGGAGGGCGGCGCATCCTGGATTCTTTTGATCCTGGGGATAATCGGGATTGATACATCACGTCGTATGTTCCATAGTTTTCGCTGATCATCGTCCTGAGTGGGCCCTGATGCATGGGCATCGGGCGTTCGGCGCGGCGACAATCTGATCCCGATACCTGCAACTACACACCATGAAAACGTACCTGATTCACGCACGAAGCCTGGTGGCCGGCGCCATCCTGGCGGCCGCAAGCGGTGGCTGGGCCTCCGGAGCTACCATTGCCGGGCAGATCGGCTTCACCGGCACGGTGACACTGAACGCGCCGCTCGCCACCGCCACCTCCTTCACGTTGTTCTCGAACGTCGAGGTCGACACCGGAACCGGTGATTTCGCCGTGCCGTCACCGGTGCCCGCGGGGACCGCGGTGACGATCGTGGCGTTCGCGTTCGAGCCTTTCAACGCTCCGGTGGACCCTCTCTGGTCCTTCAGCGTGGGCGAGATTGACTACGAGTTCGCCCTCCACACCGTCTCGGTGGCCCGAACGACCATCGGTGGCAGCAGTTTCCTCAGCCTCTCCGGCACCGGAACCGCCCGCATCACCGGGTTCGAGGACACGCCAGCCGATTTCACCTTCAGCGCCCAGCAAGCGGTCGGCGCCGTGGGAAGCACTGTGTCGTTCTCGATCGAAAACGTCGTCATGATCCCGGAACCCGGGGTAGCGCATCTGGCATGGCTCGGAGCGCTGGCCGTGGGAACAATCCGCCGGCGGCGCGCATAATAATAACAAGACGCCGCCGTCGACAGGCGGCGGTCACTCGGCGGTCACAGCAGGCTACTTCTCGCGAGGGATTTCGGGTTAACGGGGAGGTTGTTCGGGGTTCTCGCCACCCCCGAGGCCGGGGCCGCCATCCGGCGGAGTCGGCGTCAGGCGCGGCGGCCAGGCGCCCTTCTCGAGGGCCTTCCTGATTTCGTCGCGGCTGAGGATCCCGTTGCCGTCGAGATCGAACGGTTTCAGCGGATCGGCCAGCGGGGGCACGAGTGGCGGCTTCGGTTTGGGCCTGTCAGGGCGTGGTTTCGGTGGACGGGGGGTCTCCGGGGTCGGCACGAGGCCGTTGAATTTCAGGAACTCCGCTTTGGTGACGGCGCCGTCATCATCGGCGTCGAGGCGGTCGAATGCGGCGGCCGCCCGCTCGTCGCTCACATCGTCGGGCAGCGTGGCCTTGAATTCTTCTCCGGAGAGCGAGCCGTCTCCGTCCTGGTCCGCCTCGTCGAAACGGGCAAGAAAACGCTCTTCCAGTTTTTCGCGCAATGTGGCGCGGGCAGCTTCGATTTCCTCCTGGGACAGCTTGCCGTCGCCGTCAGAGTCCCACTGCGACTTCGGCGTGTCAGGGCGCTGTTCATCGACGAACGCCTTGTACTCTTCACTGGAAAGATGGCCGTCACCGTTGGCGTCATACGGCTTCAAAACGTCCGGCAGGCCGCGCGGCGCCGGTGATGGCGCCGGACGGCGCAATGCCTCATCACCGGCGACAGGGCCGACGGCGGCCAGAGCCAAGGCCGTCAAGAGTGTCAATTCAGACTTCATGGAGCGTGTGCGGGGACTCAGTGTGGGCCGGAACAGTGACCGGCGTCAAGCCGGAGGGCGCCATCCCTGTCCGGAATACAAGACGCCGCACGGCCTTCCCGGTTACAATCACTGTGCAACGGGGATCTGCCTCTTCCATGTGCCTGCAGGGCTCACATAAGCCCATGGGGGCTTGTAAAAGCCAAAAACCCTCACACCGCCCGCAGCGTCCTGGGCGGTTCCTTGATGTCGCGCACGACCCGCAACCATCCGAGCACCTTGATGGCGTAGTACGTGGGGTCGAGTTCCCACCACTTGAATCCTTGACGCACGCAGTGCGGATAGTGGTGGTGGTTGTTGTGCCAGCCTTCGCCCAGCGTCAGCACGGCCATGATGAACGAGTTCTTGCTCGACTCGCCCGTCTCGAACCGCCGGCGGCCGACCAGATGGCACAGCGAATTGATGCAAAATGTCGTGTGGTACAGGAACACCGTGCTCACGCAAAACGCCCACAGCAGCCCCATCCAGCCGCCCAGCGCGAAACAGGCCACCGCCAGCACCACGGGCGGCACAAAGTGGTATTTGTCGAGCCACACCAGCTCGCGGAACTTCGTCAGGTCCTTCACCTTCTGGTTGTCGTATTCATTGTACTCATCCGACAGGATCCACCCGACGTGTGCCCAATAGAACCCGTGCTGCTTGACCGAATGGAGATCCTCGGGTTCGTCCGAATGCTGGTGGTGGTGGCGGTGGTGGGCGGCCCACCAGAGCGCCCCCTTCTGCGCCGCCATGCCGCCGAGAAACGCCAGGCAAAACTGGAAGAACCGCGATGTCTTGAACGACCGATGCGAGAAATACCGGTGGAATCCACCCGTGATCCCGAATTTGCGCACCACGAACAAGCCCACCGCCGCGAGCAGCACACCCAGGCTCGGCGCGTGCCACGGAATGGCCACCACCGCGGCCAGCGCCGCCAAATGAATGATGAAAAAGAAAACACACCCCGGAGAGAAAACCACCCGCGGACGACGAAGAACTGCTGTTGACATGAGCGGACACGCTGTGGCCGATCACCCTCCGATGCAAATGGCTTTTCCAGATGTTCAAACAGCCCCGATTATTGGAAGTGGGGACAGACCCCATACGCGATCCGCCGGATCCAGTTGAGCCAGCAGGATGAAGTTCATCCGTGCCGCGCTTCACCTTTTGTTCATGAACTTCCCCATTGGCTTATGCCGGGGGGCAGGAGCGGAAGGCGGGCGCTTGGGCGGAGAGGAACCGGTGGCCGGCCGCGCTGGCACAAGGCGCCGATGCGTGCCATCCTCCCGCCATGATCAAGCCTCTTCCGGCGGTCCGGGCGGCCTGGCCGTGGCTGCTCGCGAGCCTGGCGGCCGGAACGGCGCTGGGCTGGGGGCTGGCCATTTCCCGCACGAACGGCGGGTCGGCGGCCCGGCCGACGCGTGCCACCCTGTCGGCGCCGCCGCCGGACCGGCTCCAGAGTGCGGCGCATGCCCGCGAGGCGGTATATCAAAAGGCGTCGGCCATGGCGCAGACGATTCCGCTCGGCGAAGATCTGCTCGAGTCGCTGCACGCCGTGCGGCGGCTGGAAAACTCCGAGGAGCGCCGGATCGCGTGGCGGGCATTCCTGGATCGTATGCCGAAGGAGCGCTGGGGGGAAATGTACGAAGCCCTGGAGGAAATGTACGGCGATGCCGAGGACTCCGACCCGCTGACGGAGCTCGTTTCCGCGGAACTGGGCCAGCTCTTTGCGGAGTATTTGAGTCTCGTGGCTCCCGCCGAAGGGGTGCTCGTGCGCGATGATGCCGTGAGTCCGCCGAGCGAACTCGGCACGATCGTTTTCCAACTGTGGGCCGAACGGGATCCGGCCGCGGCGGCCTCATTCCTTCAATCCCTGAACCCAGAGAACGAATCGGATGAGGCCGTGGACGCCAGCGAGCTGGTCCCCATCATGGCGCAAATCATGGCGCGCTCCGATCCGGCGGGTGTCCTCGACTGGATCGCCCGGCTTCCCGAAGACCAGCGCCACGACGCCTATGAAGGAGCGTTTCACGTTCTCGCCCAGGCCGACCCCGCGGAAGCCGCGCGCCATTTCGATGCCCTCGGCGATTTGAAAACAAAGGAAGGGATCGCCAAAGGAATCGCCGAGCGCTGGGCGAGAACAGACCCGGAAAAGGCACTGGACTGGGCGCAGCGCCTGCCGCCTGAGCACTGCGGATCAGCCGTCTGGGAAGCGGCCTCCGTCCTGGCCAGGAGGGATTTCGATGCTGTGCTGGAGCGCGTTGCCGATGCTCCTTCGCAGTTTCACGCTCTCGGGTTGTTGGGAGGGATGGCCGAATCCGTACCGGCTGGAAAGGAACCGGTTCTCCTTGCCCTGATGGGTAAGCTGGAAACTGATGGAGGGCTGTTGTCGTCCTCGGGCAGCCTGCCCATCGCGTATTCTCAGGATCCCTTCGGACAATCGGCTTATCCGTGGGTTGCTGGGTGGGTTGACCAACTCGTTCGGAAATGGGCAACCCAGGATGCCGAAGCGGCCAGCGCCTGGCTGGCCGGGCTTCCCCAAGGATTCATGCGCGAGAATACCGTTCCCGCCTTCGCCTCCGCAATCGCGGCCAGCGATCCACATGCTGCGGCGGAGTGGGCATCGACGATCGGTTCCGACAACGAGCGGTATTCGACCCTTTTGCGGATTCTGAAATCCTGGCAAAGGAATGAAAAGGCGGCCGCGCACGCCTGGATTCAGCAGTCTCCCCGTTTGTCACAGGAGGACCGCGAGGTGCTGCTGTCGCCAGCGGTGCCGAACGCCGAATTCCGCGGCCGTCTCAGGACCGATGACGCGCCAGACAATCCTGCCGGTGACAACGCCATCGACAACAACGCCATCGACGCTTTGCTCCGGCGGAACGGCTTCAATGGAAATTGACCGGCTTCCCCGGGCCTCGCGGAATGCGCTTGAGGATCGGGCCTGGCGGCCCGAATGACGCGCATGGAACTGCTGGTCATCCGCCATGCGAAAGCCGAGGATCACGGGCATCCGGCGGGGGACGCCGCGCGCGCCCTCACGCCCAAAGGATGGAAACAGGCAGAGCGCCTGGGACAATTCCTCCGGCGCGTGGATCGCCTGCCCGACGTCGTCCTGACCAGCCCGCTCGTCCGCGCCCGCCAGACAGCGGAACAACTTTGCATGAGCGCCGGATTGCCGGCGCCCGTCGAGCAGGGGTGGCTGGCGTGCGGCATGGCTCCGGAAACGGCCGCGCGCGAATTGCTCGCGTTCTCGCATTTCCAGCGCGCCGCCGTCGTCGGCCACGAACCGGATCTCTCCGCGCTCATCGCCCATCTGCTCGGAACCGGAGCCGGGTCGGTCGAAATGAAAAAAGCCGCGCTCACCGGCCTCGCGCTCACTCCGCGCGCCCGTCACGGCAGCCTGCTCTTTCACGTCCCGTCATCGATGCAGTGACATCGGCGGGCGCCGGATGCCGGACGGTGGAACGCGACGCGGGCGAAGGGCAAAGGACGCCTGGAACCCGTGCGCCATTTCATGGCACAGGTCACGGCGTATCACGGCGTATAATGCAGGCTGCCGCCGGGGCCGAGATCGAAATTGAGCGCCACCCAGCCGATCAGGAAGAGGGTCCACACCACGGCGAACACGAGCGTGTACGGCATCATGAGCGAAATCACCGTGCCGGTGCCGGCTTGCGGAGCGTGAACGCGGCACGCGGCGAGCACGAGCACGAGGTACGGGTTGAGCGGCGTGATGATGTTGGTGCACGAATCGGCGACGCGATACGCGGCCTGCGTCAGCTCCGGACCGACCTGCAGCAGCATGAAAATCGGAACGAAGATCGGCGCCAGCAGCGTCCACTTGGCCGAGGCCGAGGAAATCAGGATATTCAACACCATGGTCATCACCATGAACGCGGCCAGCAACAGCAGCGGACTCAGGCCGCTGGCCGCCAGCTCCCTTCCCAGCGAATACGCGATCAACTGGTCGAGCTGCGAGTACTTGAAATACGCGATGAACTGGCCGGCGAAAAAAGCGAGCACGATGACCGGCGCGGTCGAGGCCACCGAATCCGACATCAACCGGGCCACGTCGCGCCCGTCGCGTATCGATCCCATGCTCAAGCCGTAGGCGATGCCGGGCAGCAGGAAAAGAACCATGAGGATCGGGACGATCGCGATGATCCAGCGGGCGGACCGGCTGTCGGGCATCCCGTCACCGTGAATCGGCGATCCCGGAATGAATACCAGCGCGACCACCACGGCCACCGCGGCGCCCAGAACGGCCAGGGCACGGACCAGCGCCCGCTTTTCCCCGGCCGCCAGTGGCTCAGGCGGCGGGACACTCCGGCCGGCGGGCAGCGGGCCTCCGTCGTCGGGCGTCCGCGCCGCGAGCCGGGGCTCGATGACGCGCGCCGTGACCGCCCATCCCACGAGCGTCAGCAGCCCGGTCGACACCGCCATGAACCACCAGTTGCACGCGGCGTTCACTTCGTAAGCCGGATCGATCACACGCGCCCCGGCCTGGGTGAGCGAGGCCAGCAGCGGATCGAGCGACGTGATCAGCAGATTGGCGCTGAAACCGGCGCTGATCCCGGCAAATACCGCCGCCACTCCGGCCAGCGGACTGCGCCCCACCGCCTTGAACAGCATCGCCGCAATCGGCGGCAGCACGACGTACCCGGCATCCGCCCCCAGCGACGACTGGATCCCGAGAAAAACCATCGCCGGCGTGAGCAGCCGCCGCGGCATCACCAGCATCACCGCTTTCAAGAGCGTGCCGATCAGCCCGCTCCGCTCGGCCACCCCCACACCGAGCAGCGTCACCAGAATCACGCCGAGCGGCGCGAACTCGATGAAGTTCTTCACCATCGTGCGCAGCATCCAGAAAATGCTCTCGCTGCTCAAAAGCGTGCGCGCCCGGATCGGCTCACCCACTTCGGCCAGCCGCACCTCCACCCGCCCCGACTCGTCCAGCACCGGCTCCTCGCGGCTCTCGCCGCTCACCACATCGGTGACCACCCGCGTCACCGCCTCCGGCCTGACAGGCTGCACGCTCCACCCGGCCCCCGCCACCAGCGCCGACGCCGCGATCACCACCACCGAAGCCCACACAAACAGCATCGCCGGATCCGGCAGCCGGTTCCCCACCGCTTCCACAAAGTCAAGCAGGCCGCGCCGGCCGGATTTCCGCGTCTCCGTCATGCGCGCGCATCCTAACGAGTGTCCCGTCGGACGCAATCATGAGCCTCCGCGGAATCCGCGCCAAACAAATGCCGCCCTCACCCCCACCACAGCCAGCAGCCCCTCCCGTCCATTTGGTCTTTCCGGTCCTTCCGGTCCATCTCGTCCCTTTTGTCCCTTTTGTCCCTTTGGTCCTTCCTTCTCTCTCAAAACAAGGATACCGAGACGCTTCATGTGTTCACGAAACGGCCAAGATCAACCGATCGCCGAGGCGGGGGCGGGCGTTGATCGCGGATGGCGGGTTGGAGTCAAAGAAAGCATGGAACATTAAAAAGGCCCGCAGCGGTTGGCCGCACCACCTATTGTTCGCTGGTGTTTGTGGTCAAGCCGTAGCAATCAGAGATGAGTCGGGAGATCCTGGGACTCGAAAACCAGGAGACGATTTTATCATGCCATTCATCGTCCTGATCCCAGAAGGCGTTGCCAAGCTTCCGCCTGATCAGTGGTTCTGAGTTGTGTTCGTAGTATGAAAGAAGTGCTTCGGGTGACTGGGCGACCTCCTCCAAGAATATTCCGACATCCAAGCCCATCTTGGCAGAGGCACAAATCCATTCGTCAATTGTACATCCATTTTCGTCCGAGACTGCTGCAGCAATGACCGATCGAATAACGTCAATCAGTGTATCTCTGCGGCTCTTCGCCCAATTCCACGGACGAGTCTTACCAATGGCTCTCCCTGTAACTTCGATGTCTGGCCACCAACCGCTTTCTGTACATGCAATATCAATTATGCGGGGCAGAAAATACAAATAGTCAGCTTGATCACCAACGGTCCAAAACGCTGAGGAAGAATATGATGATAGTTCACCACCTGTAAGCTCTCTCAGCGGCCTGGACAAAAGGGTGCAAATATCCTTGTCATCAATGCAGCATGGGCATCCCTCGATAGTGCGAGGCTTGGGAACGTCTCGGAATGCGGCGTAAAGCGCGTCGATGCTATCCGCGAGAGAGTCCATTTATTCAGCGAACCGTAAAATTCATCCCTGTGTGCGTTAACCAGTTCAGGCACACGGCGGCACTTGTGGCGCCAATGCCTCCTTGAAGGGCGGACTTTGTCCATGGGCGGTGCATCTGGCCATGATGACCGGAACGGCAGATTTTGCCAAGGATAAAGCTGGAAATGAAACGAGGCTGTTGTGGAGGAAGCGGTCGCGACAGATTGTATTCTCGAAAGACCAGTGCGCCCGCCAGCCGAAAGGCCCTGGGACTGCTGCGAGCATCACAGCTCTCCGGGGCGAGGCAACTCTCCGGGGACAACCCGGCTCAGGCCACGGAAGTCCGCTTAGGGGGAATTCCGTCTTTTCCTCGGGGCGGGGCGGGGCGAAGAGTGGCCGGATGAAGTGTTCGAATTCACGCACCCGACGGCGCCGTTCTGGAACGGGAGCGCGCGCGCTGGCCGCCGTCCTTGTGGCGGCATTATTCGCCACGGCGCCGGGCGGCGGGGCGGCGGAGGCCGATTTCGTCAAGGGGACGCGCCAGCTCACGTTCGACGGGCGGCGGTCGGGTGAGGGGTACTTCTCGGCGGACGGCCGCCGCATGGTCTTCCAGTCGGAGCGCGAACCGGGCAACCCGTTTTACCAGATCTACGTGATCGATCTGGAAACGGGCGATACATCGCGTGTCTCGCCGGGTGTCGGAAAGACGACATGCGCGTGGCTTCATCCCGACGGAAAAACCATCCTCTTCGCCAGCACGCACGAAGATCCCGCGGCTCGCGAAAAGCAGGAGGGTGAACTGCAACAGCGCGCCTCAGGCACCCAGCGCCGGTACGCCTGGGACTACGACGACACCTTCGAGCTTTACACGGGCACGGCAGATCCGTCGGATCCGTCGGATCGGGCAGATGAGCCGGGCGCGGCGCGCTTGAAGCGCCTCACCTCAGCGCGCGGGTACGACGCCGAGGGCGCGTTTTCGCCGGACGGGCGCCTCATCGTGTTTGCGAGCAACCGCGAGGCCTACACGCGGACGCTTTCCGAGGATGAGCGGCAGCGGCTGGAGATCGACAAGCAGTATTTCTGCGACATCTACGTCATGAACGCGGACGGCACCGGCGCGCGCCGGCTCACCGACGCCCCCGGGTACGATGGAGGGCCGTTCTTCTCGGCCGACGGCAGGAAGATTTGCTGGCGGCGCTTCGATGAAAACGGCGAGCGCGCCGAAATCTGGACCATGAACATCGATGGCTCCGACCAGCGGCAGATCACGCGGCTGGGCGCCATGTCGTGGGCGCCATTCTTTCACCCGAGCGGCGAGTATCTCGTCTTCGCGACGAACCTCCACGGGTTCGACAACTTCGAGCTGTATCTGGTCGATGCCGAAGGACGGCGCGACCCGGTCCGCGTCACCGACACGCCCGGCTTCGACGGATTGGCGAGCTTCTCGCCGGACGGCACGAGGTTCACATGGACCAGCAACCGCACCCCGGATAAATCCAGCCAGATCTTCCTGGCGGACTGGGACCACGCAGCCGCCCGGCGCGCGCTTGGACTCGATGGCGCTCCCGCGGCCACGAAGCCGCCGGGTTCCTTCGCGGCCCACCTCGCGGCCGACATCTCTCCCCGCGACATGAAGGAGCACGTGGCCGTCCTCGCTTCGGAGGAAATGGAAGGCCGGCTGCCGGGCACGGAAGGCGAACGGCTGGCCACCCAACATGCGGCGGAGGCGCTGGCCGCGTTCGGCCTGGAGCCGGCCGGGGATGACGGCACGTGGTTCCAGCCGTTCGAGTTCGCCGCCGGCGTCGAACTGGGCGCGTCGAATGCACTCACCGTTTCCGAGACCGCGCCAGCCGAGACCGCGCC
>CAZYHO010000013.1:0-7734 GCA_964647495.1 uncultured Akkermansia sp.
CAGTGATCAGTAGTCGGTATTCAGCCAAGAGCCAGGGGGGAGATCAGAGACCAGCGGTCGGTGCTCAGGGATCAGGCGCCAGGGTTCGCTGGCCGAGGCTCCGAGATCACAGGCCGGCGCCCGGAATCAACCCTGCAGCGTCCCCGCAAATGACGAGTAACCAATGACGAGTAACCAATGACGAATGACAAATGACCATATCGCTTTAGTTGCGGCCCGTTGCTCAAGAAGCTTCGTCCGGCTTTGGCATCGATCCCACAATGGCATGGCCGTTGCGGTTGGTTGCTACTATACCTTCAACAGGACTGTGCACGAAGGTTGGAGATCCGTCTGCGTCAGCTCTTGTTTCGTTCGCGGGTGCGGCGTGATTCTTCGGCGGCGCGCTGGCGGTCGGTGGCTTCGCGGCGCCGGCCTTCTTCGGCGCGCTGGCGCTGGGCGCGTTCGCGATCGGCTTGTTGGGCGCGCCTTCTCGCTTCCTGCTGTTCCTGGGCGCGGCGCTGGTTATCCGCGCGTTCCTTGGCTTCGGTCTGGCGCCGGCGATTCTCCGATTCGCGTTCGCGCTGACGGCGCGATTCCTCGGCTTGGCGCTGGCGATCGGCGGCTTCGCGGCGGCGGCCTTCCTCTTCGCGCTGGCGCTGGGCGCGTTCACGGTCGGCTTGTTCGGCGCGCTTTTTCGCCTCCTGTTGTTCCTGAGCGCGGCGCTGGTTATCCGCGCGTTCCTTGGCTTCGGCCTGGCGGCGGCGATCCTCCGTTTCGCGTTGCCGGCGTGATTCCTCGGCGACGCGCTGGCGTTGGGCGCGTTCGCGATCGGCTTGTTCGGCGCGCTTTTTCGCCTCCTGCTGTGCCTGGGCGCGTCGCTGGTTTTCCGCGCGTTCCTTGGCTTCGGCCTGGCGGCGGCGATCCTCCGATTCGCGTTCGCGCTGACGGCGCGATTCCTCGGCGCGGGCACGTTCTTCGGCGACGCGCTGGCGCTCGGATGCCTCGCGGCGCTGGTTCTCCTCTTCTTGCTGGCGCTGGGCGCGTTCGCGATTGGTTTGTTCGGCGCGCTCTTTGGCTTCGGCGGTCTGCCGACGGGCGATCTCCTCGCGGCGCCGGGTTTCTTGTTGCTCCTGGGCGCGGCGCTGGTTCTCCGTGCGTTCTTTGGTTTCGGCCTGGCGGCGATTTTCTTCGGCGACGCGCTGGCGTTCGGCGGTTTCGCGGCGGCGGCCT
Organism: uncultured Akkermansia sp.; assembly: GCA_964647495.1. Classification (GTDB taxonomy): domain Bacteria; phylum Verrucomicrobiota; class Verrucomicrobiia; order Verrucomicrobiales; family V1-33; genus CAJBME01. Next base: position 1,210 of record CAZYHO010000013.1, read on the forward strand.
TCCTCCTCTTGCTGGCGCTGGGCGCGTTCGCGATCGGGTTGTTCGGCGCGCTGTGGCGTTTCCGCGGCCTGCCGGCGGGCGGTTTCCTCGCGGCGCCGGGTTTCCTGCTGCTCCTGGAGCTGGCGGACGCGATCGGCGCGCTCTTTTGCTTCGGCGGCCTGCGGACGTTCGACGACCTGTGGGCGCCCGGCGACTTCACGGCGGGCTTCCTCCGCTTCTCGTGCGTCCTGCCGGCGCGATTCATCGGCGCGTTCGCGACCGACCTGCTCCGCGCGTGCTGGCGTTTCCGCGAGCTGCCGGCGAGCGGTTTCCTCGCGGCGCCGGGTTTCCTGCGGCTCCTGGAGCTGACGGCCGCGGTCGGCGCGCTCTTTCGCTTCGGCGACCTGCGGGCGCGCGACGGGTTGTGCGCGTTCGATTCCTTCCTGGCGGCCGCTTTCGCCTTCGCGCCGGCGTTGTGGGTCGCGATCGCGGTCGGCTTGCCCGGCGCTTCTGCCATTCTGATGTTGCTGCTGAGCGATCTCGCGAGCCGCCTGCCCGACGTGCGGCCGGGCGGAGCCGGTGCGATCTGTGAGAGCGCGTTCGGACAGCGCGCGTTCGGCGGTGTGCCGACGCGCCCGGAGATGTTCCAGATCCTGGTGGCGCTGGGTCAGCGCGCGGACCGGCTCTTTCTCCAGCAGGTGGGCCGCGCGTTCACGGCGGCGGTCGCGCTCCTTGGCGAACCCTTCGAAAACTTCGGCGCGCGTTCCCTCCGTCCCACGCACCACGCGGACGCGGTCGATGCGTCCCTGCGCATGGCGCGGCCGCACACCGTCGTTCCACTCCGCGCGGACACGAGGCGAGTAGCAGTCGAGCCGGTTGTCTCCGAAGCGGGGTTTGAAGTCGCGGCGGTCTTTCCAATCATGATGCTTGTGGATGACGTGGTGCGTCATCGGGCGTTTGAGGCGGCTGTTGATCCAGCGAGGCTCCGGACCACCGCACACCACGCGGTCGCGGCGCACGATGACCTGCGTGATGCTGACCGTGAGCCCGAAGAAGCCGCGGTTTTCCACGATCGGCCGGCAGTAGGGGAAGACCGGTTCGTCGAAGTACTCGACCGGCATGAATGTGTACCAATCCGGTGTCAGGCCGTAGTGAGTTTCGACTTCCGGACCATACGTGATGTCGGCGGCATAGAGCGTTTCCGGAGGCAGCGGCGCCCAGCCGACAGAATCATCGTTGCGGCGCCAGACGACCCAGGCCGGCGCCCAGGTGTCACCTGGAACCCAGATCCATCCGTGATCGACGAGGAGCGCCCAGCGGCCGTAGTGATACGTCGCCCAACCGAACGGCTCGTCGGAAATCCACGTCCACCCGTGATCGGAGTCCACCCAGCGTCCGAGCGTGTACGGCCGCCAGTTCGCGTCGCCGGCCACCGACGGCTGCCAGACCCAGCCGTACTCGTCGCTCTCCAGCCACTGGCCATACGGATCCAGGCTCTCATAGAACATCTGAAAGTCGCGCTCTTCCGTCACGGGCGCCGCGATCGGCGGACGGGCGGCCGCGGCAGGAGTGGGAACAGCTTTTGGCGGCGCCGATGCGGCAGGCGTGGCGGGTGTCGAAGCGGCGGCTTCGGTCAGGGCGAGGCGTTCGCGGTCGAGTTCGGCACGTTCGCGATCGAGATCGGCGCGCTCGGCCGCGAGCGCGGCCTGTTGCTGTTCGAGCAGGCGGAGAGCCGCCTCCTGCTCCTGAGCGCGCAGCTCCGCGATCTCGGATTCGAGGCGGGCGCGTTCATCGACGAGCGCCTGGTCCGGTTCGGCGGTGGTGGTGGCGGGCGGCTGTGTGACCGCGGATGGCGGGTCACACGCTACAAGAAGAAGGCCGGCGACGGCCGGCAGGACAAGAGACAGCGCGGTTTTCACGGGATCTGAGGACGGGTGAGGTCACTTCAGACGCCCGGTGCGCCATCGTATTCATCGAAATCCCCTACAATTCCTCGCGGAGCCGGCGGCCTGCCTCGACCGCGTTGGCGCGGCTGTTGAAGGCGCTGATGCGAAAGTACCCCTCGCCGGCGGCTCCGAAACCGGCGCCCGGAGTGACGACGACGTTCAGCTTCTGGAGCATGATGTCGAAGAACTCCCAGCTCCCGATGCCGTCGGGCGTTTTGACCCAGATGTACGGCGCGTTGACTCCGCCGAAACAGGTGAGGCCGGCCTGCCCGGCGGCCTCGCGGAGCAGCGCCGCGTTTCCGAGGTAGTGCCCGATGAGCGCGGCCACTTCCGCTTTGCCGGCATCCGTGAAAAGGGCGGCCGCGCCGCGCTGCACGATGTAACTCGCGCCGTTGAACTTCGTCGTCATGCGGCGCGACCAGAGCGCATGGAGCGGCAGCTTTCGACCGTCGCGCGTGCCGGCGTGAAGCGACTTCGGCACGACGCTGAACGCACAGCGCACGCCAGTGAAGCCGCCGTGCTTCGAAAAGCTGCGGAATTCGATGGCGCACTCGCGGGCGCCCGGGATTTCGTAGATCGACCTCGGAATGGCGGGATCAGTGATGAAGGCCTCGTACGCCGCGTCGAACAGGATGACGGATCCGTGCTCGAGCGCGTACGCGACCCAGGCCTGCAGCTTCTCGCGCGTGGCGGCGGCGCCTGTCGGATTGTTAGGCGAGCACAGGTAAATCAGGTCGAGCGCCGGCGTGCCGGCGGCCGGCACATCCGGCATGAATCCGCCGGTTTCCGTGCAGGGAAGATAATGGATGCCGGCGTAGGCGCCGGTGGCGTCCGCTTCTCCGGTGTTTCCGGCCATGACGTTGGTGTCCACGTACACCGGGTAGACCGGATCGGGAATGCCGATGCGGTTTCCGGCGCCGAAAATGTCGAGGATGTTTCCGGTATCGCATTTCGATCCGTCGGAAACGAAGATCTCGTCGTCGGCCACGTCCAGGCCGCGGGCGCGGAACATGTGCCCGGCGATGGCCGAGCGGAGAAACTCGTACCCTTGCTCCGGGCCATACCCTTTGAAGGTGGCGCGGTCGCCGAGTTCATCGATGGCGGCGTGCATGGCCGCGCGGCTGCAGGCCGGCAGCGCCTCGGTGACGTCGCCGATGCCGCAGCGGATGAGGCGTTTGGCCGCCTCCGGATGATCCGCGGTGAATACCGAGACGCGGCGGCCGATTTCCGGGAACAGGTAACCGGCTTTGAGCTTGAGGTAGTTTTCGTTGAGATACGCCATGGACGGGTGCTGGGGATCTGGAAGCGGGAAAGTTATTGTCCGTAGTACGCGGCGGGGCCGTGCTTGCGGGTGAAGTGTTTTTCCAGCAGGTGGGCGGGAAGCGATGGCGCGCCGGGATGCAGGGCGAGCGTGTCGATGGCCATGGCCGCGCAGGTTTCCAGGGCGATGGCATTGTCGACGGCCGCGTCCGGCGATGCTCCCCATGTGAATGGCGCGTGACCGGCCTGCAGAATGGCGGGCAGCGCGACGGGGTCGAGGGCGTGGGCTTCGAAGTGGCCGGTGATGGCGGCTCCGGTCAGCGCTTCGTAGTCCGCGGCCGCTTCCTCGGGCGTGAGGGCGCGGCACACGGGCACAGGGCCGTAAAAGTGGTCGGCATGCGTGGTGCCGAGACACGGGAGCGGGAGCCCGGCCTGGGCGAAGGCGGTGGCTTTGGCGCTGTGCGTGTGGCAAATCCCGAGGATGCCGCGGTGGCTCCACGCGCGGTACAGCGCGAGGTGGGTCGCCGTGTCCGAGGACGGGCGCCATGAGCCGCCGACAACGGCGCCATCGCTCACGCGGACGCCCACCATGTCCTCGGGGCGCAGTTCGGCGTAATCGACGCCGCTCGGCTTGATGTACATGATGCCGCGTTCGGGGTCCAGACCGCTCACGTTGCCCCAGGTGAGGCGGACCAGACCAGCGGTGACGAGCCGCTGGTTGGCGGCGCAGACGGCTTCCGGCAGTGGTCGGGACTGGTCTCGGGTCACAGTCAATGAACGGGAGGCGGAGATCCCGGGGAGTGTGGCCGGCGGCGGCTCATAATGACAGGGTTTCGACCCAGCCGACTTCGATGAAGCTGTCCATGTAGATGGAGATCTGCTGGGGTGTGTAGACCCGGTTGGCGGAACTGAGCCATTCCTGGGCGGCTTCCTTGTCCCCCTTGTTGAATTCGATCGCGGCGTGGCTCATGTAATAAGCCGGTTCGTCGTCGATGTAGCTCAGCGCGCCGGCGATCTTTTCGGCCTCTTCGGTCTTGCCTTGCTTGAGCAGGCAGATAACCACCTTGAATTCCATGATCCTGCGCGTGGGTGTGTCCACGTTGCCGCCGATCAGCGCTTCGAATTGTTTCTGAGCCGCCGCGAACCGTGGTTTCGCCGCATCGGCATCGCCGTTCCGCGCTTTCTCGCCTCCCTCCACAAAGTCGAGTTCGGCAAGGTTGAACTTGGGGTGAAAACTTGTCGGGTGCAACTCCTGCGCCCTCTCGAACGACTTCCGAGCCTCCGGGAACATCCGCATCTTCGTGAAGGTCGCGCCCCGCAGGTTGTGCACCATGAACAGGTCGGGCACTATCAACTCCGCCTCCATCAGCCGCTGCAAGGCTTCCTGAAGCCGGATTCCACCGACGTAGGTGGACGCGTCGCTCAGCGCTTTCCGCACTTTCTCGGCCTGCTCGGCCGGCAGGCTCTTGATCTTGTCCAGCGTCGGGTCGTCGTCCGTGCGTTGCGAAACCGGCGGCGCTTTGGGTGCGCTCTCCGGGGAGGCCGCCGGCGCGCCGGTTTCCTGGGCGACCGACAGGACTGGCAGCGCGGCCAGGCTCAGGGAGACGAGGAGAATCGATGACTTCATGGAAAGTGTCGGGTGGACGGCGGGAGGGTCGGGCAGTTACGCTGATGTTCGGTTCAAAGTCAACGCAGACCTCAGCGCCCGAATGCCCGCTCCACGCCGCCGCCATTGCCTGTTCGGAGGATCATTCGATCCCGTGCACCTCGGCCATACCGCCATCGCCTCCGCCGCGCACGACCGCTGCGGGCTCGAAAAAGTCGTGTTCATCCCGGCCTGGCGGTCGCCTCACAAGCTCGACCGCGACCCGCCGGCGGCGGCGCGCCACCGGCTCGCCATGCTGCGGCTCGCCCTCGCCGGCTGCCGATGGGCCGACATCAGCCGCCGGGAAATCGATCGCGGGCGGCCGTCCTGGTCATGGCAGACCGCCGGGCATTTCGCCGCGGCCACCGGTCCGGACGTCGATTGGTACTGGCTCCTCGGCGCCGACCAGTGGGCCACGCTGCACGCATGGTCCCGCCCGGAGAAACTGGCCGCCCTGGTCACCTTCCTCGTTTTTCCGCGCGGCGATGAACCGGTCCTCGCGCGAGACGGCTTTCGCCATGAGGTCGTCGACTGCCGTCACCCCGCCTCCTCGACGGCCGTCCGCGCCGCGGTGCGGGCCGGCCGGCCGCTTGATGCCCTGGTTGCCCCGGCGGTCGCGGGTTATATTCGTGACCACAGGTTGTACGAAGGGGACTGATGGGGCCAACGGAGGCCAACAGGGCCGATGGCCGGAGTGGTCCGGGCTGGCTGTGGGCTGGCTGGCGTTTGCATCGTGGCGCGGGCTGCTCATGCTGCGTGGCATGCCAACGATAGCCGGCAATCTCGCCCGATTCTTCAGCCGATCCGTCGACGGAAAGGCGCGCACGATGATGCTCCCTGCGGACCACGGGACCGCGGTCCCGGTTCCCGGGTTGCGCGATCTGCCAGGGCTGCTGGAGGCGGTCAATCCGTATTATGACGGCTACGTACTGAACTACGGGGCCGTGCGCGCGGCGGGTCCGGCGGCGCAGGGGCGCGGGATTTGCCTGCGGACCGACGTGTACAAACCGGCGCATGGCGGCAATCCGAATCGCGGGAGCTTCCGGGTGTTCGGCGCGGCGGAAGCACGGCGCCTCGGGGCGCACGCCGTGATGAACATGCTGTATGTGCACCACGAGGAGGAGGACCGGATTTTCGCGCAGGCCGCCTCGCTCATCAGCGATTGCCACGCCGCGGGCATCCCGGTGATCCTCGAATCGCTGCCGTTCGGCATCGGCCGGCCGGCCGACTGCACGCCGGAAAATATCGCGTTCGCCGTGCGCGCAGCGGCGGAACTCGGCGCGGATATCGTCAAGACGGCGTACCCGGGCGACAAGGCGGCGTTCGCCGAAATCGTGGCCTCGGCGCTCGTCCCGGTCATCGTGCTCGGTGGCGCGCCCACCGGGGACACGCGCGCCTTACTCCAGGACGTGCGCGACGCCATCGACGCCGGGGCCGCCGGCATCGCGATCGGCCGCAACGTCTGGGCACATCCGCAACCGGCGCACATGGCCCGGGCGCTGCAAGCCATCGTGCATGGTGGCGCCAGCGTGGAGGCGGCTCTCGGGCCGCCCTCAGACCGCGCGTGAAGCGGCATGGCGCAATCCGAAAGAGCCGTCCCGGAACCCTGAGGCTGTTTTTCGAGGATCTCATGCTCCTTCATCACGGGACACATTCGGAGAAGTGTTTTCCCGCGAACGCTACTCCGTCTGCCAA
>CAZYHO010000013.1:7834-26252 GCA_964647495.1 uncultured Akkermansia sp.
CTGAGTTCCGGAGGTTCCCGGATTTGGACTGGTGTGAGATCCAACATCCGCTTCCCATCCGGCGCGTGTGTGCTAGGGTGGTAGCCCCTTGGGAATCCGGGAGCGGCATGGCGCCGCGCTCTCTCGCTCCGGGACCGCAGCATTCATCACTCCGCAATGGGCAAGACCTTGTTCGAAAAAGTATGGGAGGCGCACACCGTGCGCACGCTCCCGAATGGCCAGACGCAGCTCCTCATCGGCACGCACCTCATTCACGAGGTGACCAGCCCGCAGGCATTCGGCATGCTGCGTGATCTCGGCCTCAAAGTGAAGTATCCGCACCGCACTTTTGCCACCGTCGACCACATCGTGCCGACCGACCGTCAGGAGGAGCCGTTTGCCGACTCCCAGGCGGCGGAAATGATCAACGCCCTGCGCCGGAACGCCCAGGATTTCGGCATCACGTACTTCGACCTCAGCACCGGCAAGCAGGGCATCGTCCACGTCGTCGGCCCGGAGCAAGGCATCACGCAGCCCGGCACCACCATCGCGTGTGGCGACTCGCACACCGCGACGCACGGCGCCTTCGGCGCCATCGCTTTCGGGATCGGCACGACCCAGGTCCGCGACGTGCTCGCCACGCAGACCATCGCGCTTTCCCGTGCCAGGGTGCGCCGCATCAATGTAGACGGCCATCCAGGGCCGGGCGTATACGCCAAGGACGTCATCCTGCATATTATTGCGCGGCTCGGCGCCAAAGGCGGCATCGGTTACGCCTACGAGTACGGCGGCGAGGTCTTCGAGCGTTTCTCCATGGAGGAGCGCATGACGGTCTGCAACATGTCGATCGAGGGCGGCGCCCGCTGCGGGTACGTCAACCCCGACGAGAAAACATTCGAGTACCTCAAGGGCCGTCCGTATTCGCCGAAAGGCGCCGATTGGGACGCCGCGGTCGAGCGCTGGCGGTCGTTCGCCAGCGATCCCGACGCCGAGTACGACGACGTCGTCAACATCCGCGCCGAGGACATCGCGCCCAGCGTCACCTGGGGCATTTCCCCGGACCAGGGGTGCGCCGTCACGGGAAACATCCCGACCTTCGAGGAACTCGGATCCGACACCCAGCGCGCCAGTCTGAAAGAAGCTCTCGACTACATGAAGCTCGCGCCCGGCGCCCCGATCAAGGGGACCAGGATCGATGTCGCGTTCCTCGGATCCTGCACCAACGGCCGCCTGAGCGATTTCCGCGAGGTCGCCCGCTACCTCCGCGGGAAAAAGGTGGCGCCAGGCATCAAGGCGATCGCCGTGCCCGGCAGCCAGATCGTCGCCGCGCTGGCCGCCAAGGAAGGGCTCGACAAAGTTTTCACGGAGGCCGGTTTCGAATGGCGCGGCGCCGGCTGCTCGATGTGCCTGGCCATGAATCCCGACAAGCTCGTCGGCGACCAGCTCTGCGCCAGTTCGTCCAACCGCAACTTCAAAGGCCGCCAGGGCAGCCCGACCGGCCGCACGATCCTCATGAGCCCGGTCATGGTCGCCGCGGCCGCCATCACCGGCCAGGTCAGCGACGCCCGCGAAGTCTTCGGCCTCGCGGCGGAGCTTGTGCCGGCGTAAACGCGAAACGCCGTTCACATTCCGGGGTTTCACACAGCGAATCTGCTGTATGTTCCACGCTGTGCTCTCCGTGTTCCGATTTCCGATCGTCGTCGTCCTTGTGTGCGGGTGCGTGGGCGGCCTGCTGGCAAGCCGCGCCTGCGCCGCCGACACGCCGGCCGAGCCTCGTTTCGAGCTTTTCAGCCGCGGGCCGGCGGGAACGGCCGTGATGATCACGAAGTCGCACCTCGATTCGATCAAGCTCGAGGAGCCTGTGGTGATATCGGAAACGCTGACGGTGACGCACGCCGGGGCCGGGTATTTCGAAAAGGACGGGCGAGCCGGGCCGCTGATGTTCCGGCCCGCGTCGGAGGTGCCCTTCAAGGTCGGGCAGGGGTTCGGATGGGTGCTGAAAGCCGACACGACCGAGAATCAGGGCGAGGTGGTCGAAAAATTCATGCTGCCGAAGAAGAACGGCACCTGGACGGTCGATCCCGACACCACGAGCATTTCCGATGACGGCCTGACCGCGACGACGACCGAAGTCCACCGGTTCTGGGATTTTCTGTGGCGCATCTGGACACTCGAGGAGGGCGACCCCGAGGGATCTCACTCATTCTCGCTGACCCTGTCCGGCAAACACGTCGCGGAGTTGAAATTCAGAATCGGCAACGAGAAGAAATGACCGATGTAATCCGGGTCACCGGCGCGCGGCAGCACAACCTGAAGAACCTTTCGCTTTCGCTGCCCAAGAACAAGCTGGTCGTCATCACCGGCGTCAGCGGATCCGGGAAGTCGTCGCTCGCGTTCGACACGCTGTACGCCGAAGGCCAGAGGCGGTACGTCGAGAGCCTTTCGGCGTACGCGCGGCAGTTCCTCGAGCGTTGGGAGAAGCCGGACGTGGATGCCATCGACGGCCTGGCGCCCGCGATCGCGATCGAGCAGCGCACGAGCGCGCCGAACCCGCGGTCCACGGTGGCCACCACCACCGAGATCTACGATTATCTGCGTGTCCTGTACGCCGCCTGCGGCCGGCCGCATGATCCGGCGACCGGGGCGCCGTTGCAGCGCCACACCATCCCGCAGATCGCCGCGGATCTTCAGACGCTGCCGGAGGGGACGCGCCTCATGATTCTGGCGCCGTTGCCGGCATCGGAACTCGGCGAAAAAGGCGACCTCCGCCCGCTCGTCACGCGCCTGCAAAAAACCGGCTTCGCCCGCCTGCGGATCGATGGGCGCGTGCATGAGCTTGAATCGTTCGTCGCCGAGCACGCCTCCGGCGAGGAACCATGGCGGTTTTCCCCGTCCACCGCGCCGGGAGTGGAAATCGTCATCGACCGGCTCGCCGTGCGACCCGACGGCACGGACCGGCTCATCGACTCGGTGCGCACCGCGTTGCGCTGGAGCCGCGATGAAGTCTGGGCGCTCATCGAGGAGCGCGCGCCCGAGGCTCAGCCGCGATGGCGTGAGCAGCGATTCACGACGTCGTTCCTGAATCCGGCGACCGGCTACCGGCTCGCGGATCTGACGCCGCGGCACTTTTCGTTCAACAGCCACCTCGGCGCCTGTCCGGACTGCCAGGGGCTCGGCGTGCAACTCGACCCCGATCCGGAGCGGTTCGTGCCGGACGGTTCGCTTTCGCTTGCCGAGGGCGCGGTGAAATCATGGTGGCCCGGAAATCCGACGATGCTCGCGCTTTTCAAGCAGGAGATCGATGCGCTGGCGGCGCATTTCCGGGTCGCGCGGGATGTGCCTTTTGACGATCTGCCGGAGGCCTTCCGGCAGGCGCTGTTCCACGGCACGGGCGGCACCGCCATCAAGACCGGCTGGAAAACCAGCGGCACCACCCGCAGCGTGGCCAAGCCGTTCGAGGGGCTGGTCCCGCAGGCGCGGCGGCTTCACCAGACCAGCGAAAGCGATTCGCTCAAACGCCAGCTCGCCCGATTCCTGCGCGGCAGCCGATGCCAGGCGTGCGGCGGGCGCCGCCTGCGCCCGGAAATCCTCGCCGTGACGCTGGGCAGCCGGGCCGGTAACCCGCCGGTCTCCGGCGGGCGGGAGCATCGTGCGACACTCGCTTGTCCCAAATCCGCCAGTGACTGGCGGGGTACAGCATCGCCAGTATCGCCGGAGACCGGCGGGCTACCGGGGGTGCCCGCGATCGATTTCTCGACGATCGAGCGATCCCAAAGCTGGCGTCTCCCGCATTGGGAGGCCTCTGGCGCTACCTACGCTGTCACGTTTCGGCTCGCCGACTCACTGCCGGCGGCGATCTTGGAACAATGGCGGCACGAGCGGGAGTTTTTGCGAACACAGGCTGACCTGGCCACCGAGCAGAGTCCCATGCGGCCGGAGGATCGGGAGCGATTGCGCTTCCTGGAGTCGGAAGCGGTCAACGATTATCTCGACGCCGGACACGGTCAGTGCTGGCTCAAACAGCCACCGGTGGCGCGTCTCGTCGCCGATGCCTTGCATCACTTTGACCGGGCTCGCTATGACCTGCTCGCCTGGTGCGTGATGCCCAACCACGTGCACGTTGTGTTCCGGCCGCGCGATGAGCATGCGATGAGCGAAATCGTGACAGCCTGGAAGAAGTTCACGGCCCGCGAGGCCAACAAACTTCTGGGGCGCAGAGGCCCATTCTGGCAGGCCGAATCATACGATCACATCATTCGCGATTCGGACGAACTGCGCCGGCAGATCGCATACGTCCTGGGCAACCCGCGCAAAGCCGGGCTCGCGGACTGGCCATGGGTCGGCAGTAGCCCGCCGGTCTCCGGCGGGCGGGAGGCTGGTGCGGAACACGCTCTTCCACCGCCCGTCGGAGACCGACGGGCTACCGAGGCGCTCTCGATCGACGCGTTCTGCGCGCTCACGGTGTCCGCGGCGCGCGCGTGGCTGGGCGGCCTGGAACTCGCCGAAACGCAGCGCCTCATTGCCACGGAGCCGGTCAGGGAGATCGCGGCGCGGCTGCGGTTCATCGAGGATGTCGGGCTGGGGTACCTCAGTCTTGACCGCGAAATGGGCACGCTGTCCGGCGGCGAGGCGCAGCGGATCCGGCTGGCCACGCAGATCGGGTCCGGGCTTTCCGGCGTGCTCTACGTGCTCGACGAGCCGAGCATCGGCCTGCATCAACGCGACAACGAACGGCTCATCGGCACGCTCCGGCAACTCCGGGACATGGGAAACACGGTGCTCGTCGTCGAGCACGACGAGGAAACAATACGCGCGGCGGACTGGCTGGTCGACCTTGGGCCCGGGGCCGGGCCGCACGGCGGCGAAGTGCTGGCCGCCGGACCGCCCGATGCCGTCGCTCGCGATCCGCGTTCGTTGACCGGGCGGTACCTCTCGGGCGAGCGGCGGGTGGGGGAAGGCGCGAGAAGGCGCGAATGGCTCATTTCCGCCGGCCATCTGACGATCCACGACGCCGCCGAGCACAACCTGCAAAACCTCACCGTGCGCTTCCCGATCGGCCTCCTCACCTGCGTGACCGGAGTCTCCGGCAGCGGCAAAAGCACACTGGTCGACGACATCCTGCGGCGCGCCCTGGCCCGCCGGCTCCACCAAGCCAGGGACACGCCCGGACGGCACCGCGACATCACCGGCCTCGAGCATTTCGACAAGCTGGTCGTCGTCGACCAGGATCCGATCGGCCGCAGCCCGCGCAGCAATCCCGTCACGTACCTCGGTGTCTTCACCGAAATCCGCAAGCTCTTCGCCGCGCTGCCCGCGTCCCGGATCCGCGGATTCACCGCGGGCACCTTTTCGTTCAACATCAAGGGCGGGCGCTGCGAGGCGTGTGAAGGCGACGGCCAGCTCCGCATCGACATGCATTTTCTCGCCGACGTTTTCGTCACATGCGAATCCTGCGGCGGACGCCGCTACCAGCGCGATGTGCTCGACGTGACCTACAAGGGAAAGTCGATCGCCGATGTGCTCGACATGAGTTTCGAGGAGGCCACTGCGTTCTTCCGCGCCGTGCCGCAGGTGTCGGAAAAACTGCGCACCGTCTGCCGGGTCGGCCTCGGGTACCTTCAACCCGGCCAGGGCGCCAACACGCTTTCGGGCGGCGAGGCACAGCGGCTCAAACTCGCCGCTGAACTCGCCAAACGCGCCACCGGCCGCACCCTCTACCTGCTCGACGAACCGACGACCGGCCTCCACTTTCAGGACATCGACGTCCTCCTCGGCGTGCTCTTCAGGCTGCGCGACGCCGGCAACACCCTGATCGTGATCGAACACAACCTCGACGTCATCCGCTCGGCGGACTGGATTCTCGACCTCGGCCCGGGGGGTGGCGCCGCCGGCGGCCGGCTCGTCGCCGAAGGCCCGCCAGACGCCATCGCCGCGTGCGAAACAAGCGAGACCGGCCGGTTCCTGCGGCGTTCGTCGAAATCGTAGCGCCGCCCGTTCTTGACAATCGGGACTTCGCCCGGAGTTTGTTCCGCCGCCTCCCGAAGTCCGTGTGTTTTTTGCCGAGAGCCGCTCATCCTTCCGCCATGACTGACACCGCCGAACTCCCTGCGCTCGGGATCTTCGCCGAACTCGATTCCGGCCTGCGCGCCCGGCTGGCCGCCGCGGGGCGTTTTGAAGTCTTCAAACCCGGCGCGTACCTCGCCGTGCAAGGCGAGCAGCACCACCAGCTCGTCTTCGTCATTTCCGGGCATCTCGACGTCTACGTGCGCAGCCAGGCCGATATCATCAAGGTGGCGGGCATCGGGCCGGGCGAAACGGCCGGTGAAATGAACCTGATCGATCCCCGGAAAGCGAGCGCGGATGTGGTGGTCGGCGCGGAGCCGGTGCGGGCATTTACCATGACCGATGAGGACTTCGAACGGTTTGTCAGCGAAGACTGCGGCTCGGGCTACATCGTGTTGCGCGCGCTCGCCCGCGAACTCTGCCGGCGCGTCCGCCTGAACTCGGAGGCGTTGCTCCGCCAGGCCGACCGTGTGCGCACCCACTTTCGCGACGAGGATTATTGACATTCCGTCACGCATCCTGAGGGTGCGCCGATGCCCGCAAAAAAAGCCGCCGCCCGGAAGTCCGTGGCCCGGAAGTCCGCCGATCCGGCGAGGAAACCAGAGCGCCGCGCTTCTCCCGCCCGCAAAACGGCGCGCAAGTCCGCCGCGAAACGCCCCGCGCCCGTCGAGGACGAAGGGCTGCGCCTGGCTCGTGCCGCCGCGCGCTTTGCAGAAGACATCAAGGCGGAGGACATCGTCGTGCTCGATGTCAGTGAAGTGTCGTCGATCACCGACTATTTCGTGATTTGCAGCGGCTCGTCCACGCCGCACCTCAAGGCCATCGCCCGCGAAGTGCGCGCCGGCATGGCGGAGGCCCAAGGCGTCAGACCCAACATGGCCGATGGCGATCATGAAAGCCATTGGGTGGTCCTCGATTACGGCATCCTCATGGTCCACGCATTTCATCCAGACAAGCGCGCGATGTACGCCCTGGAGGACCTGTGGGGCGATGCCAGGCGTGTGGACTGGCGCGCCTGACCTATGCGCATCGACCTGATCAACACCGGCACCGAGCTGCTGCTCGGCCAGACACTGAACACCCACGCGCATTGGCTGGGTGGCGAACTCTTCAGGCTCGGTCTGCGCATCCAGCGCCAGGTCTGCATTCCAGACGGCGATGAAATCCGCCTCGCCCTGCTCGAATCGATTCCGCGCAGCGACGTGATCCTCGTCACCGGCGGCCTGGGACCGACCAGCGACGACATCACGCGCGAGATCGTCGCGGACCTGTTTCGCTTGCCGCTGGAGGAAGATCCCGCGGTTCTCGATCACATCCGCGCGTATCTCGCGCGCCGCCACCGCGAACTCAACGCGAATTCCTGCCGCCAGGCCCAGGTGCCCCGCGGCGCCCGTGTTATCCCGAATCCTTTTGGCACGGCGCCGGGCCTGTACCTGCCTCCGCTCACTGGTGTGGTCGATGGCGTCGCGCTCACGCCGCATGTCTTTGTGCTTCCCGGGCCGCCCCGCGAGCTGGAGCCGATGTGGACCGGTCATGTCGTCCCGTTTCTGCGCGCGATGACGGCCGCCGAGCCGCCGCGCATGCGCCACTTCAAGCTCTTCGGGCTCGGCGAGGCCCAGGTCGCCGAAACCCTGGAAGCACCGCTCCTGGCCACAGGCATCACCGAGCTGGGTTACTGTGTGCGGCCCGGAGAGGTGATCCTTCGGGCGATCGGATCGCCCGCCGCGCTCGACGCCTCTGGCGCGCTGGTGCGCGGCGCCTTCGGCGACAACCTCTTTTCGGACACCGACGAGCTGATGGAAGAAGTGGTGGTGCGACTGCTGCGCGAGCGCGGCGCCACCGCGGCCACCGCCGAAAGCTGCACCGGCGGGCTGATCGCCAACCGGCTCACCAATGTGCCCGGCGCCTCGGCTGTTTTTGGCTGGGGATTCGTGACATACGCCAACGAGGCGAAAACCGGCGTGCTCGGCGTGCCGCCGGCCATGCTGGACGCGCACGGCGCCGTCAGCGAACCGGTCGCGCGCGCCATGGCCGAGGGAGCGCTCCGCCTGAGCGGCGCAGACCACGCCCTCGCCGTCACGGGCATCGCCGGACCCGACGGCGGCTCAGCCGAAAAACCGGTGGGCACCGTGTGGATCGCGCTGGCCTCGCGCGCGACGAAACCGGGCGATCCGGCCTCCGGCGCCGATGCCGCCTCCGGGGAACCCGCGGCCGTCACCGCCCGCCGCGAGTTCTTCCCCTTCGAGCGCGAAATGTTCAAGATCATGACGTCGCAGACAGCACTCGACCTGCTCCGCCGCCGCCTGCTCGCCGGGTCGAGCATGGCGCGGCAGCCGGACATCGCCAGAATTTGAAAGGCCGTTCGAGCGGCGGGATCAGACCTGGATCGATGGTGAGTTCGATGGCGCGGGCCTCACGGGGGATGCGACGGATGAAGCCGCGCTTTTCGAGACGGATGAGCATGGAGTTGACCGAGGGCGCGGTGAGGTTGAAGAACTTCTGCAACGCCGCATGTGTGGGGGCCACCCCGTGATAGTTGCGCTGCATATACTCGCGGATGAAAGCGAGGAACTGGCCCTGCTGGCGCGTGGGGGCGTTCTTTGGGACTCCTTGCGCGGGTGCTGGCAAAGGCTTGGACTTTGGGGTTTTCATTGCCGGTTCTCCTGCGTCGATCCGTTCTCGTGCCATCCGGGCGGTATGGTGGCATTTTTGTTCCGGGAGTTGATTGGGCCACAGACCGCCGCGGCTTCCGTGGCGATGCGGCGGAGGCCTTCGCGGACGGCGTCGGGCGGGCCGGAGAAGTTGAGGCGCAGGCATTCGCGGGAGTGCGGCCAGTCGTCCGCGAGGCCGAAGAAGAACGGTTCTCCGGGCACCACGAGCACGCCGCGCGTTTTCAGGTGTTCGTAGAATGTGCGGCTCGGCACCGGCAGCCCGCGCAGCCAGAGCCAATGGAAGAACGCGCCTTCGCTGGCGTGCACCGCGTAGTCGACGCCCGCTTCGCGGAAAAACTCGTGGGTCCACGCGAGCGCGGCGCGGCTTCGTTCTTCGTAGAACGGGCGGAGCACGCGGCGGCTGAGGTCGAGCAGCTCGCCGCTTTCGAGCATCGGCTGGACCAGTCGCTGGCCGACATTCATGTTTGCCAGCCCGACGATCGCGGTCATCGCCGAAAGCGCCCGCACCACGTCCGGCGGGGCGACAACCGCCGCGGTGCGCGTCCCAGGCAGCCCCAATTTGCTCAGGCTCATCGTCAGGATGGTGGAGGGCGACCAGAATGGCGTGGCTTCGGTAAAGATGACTCCGGGAAACGGCGCGCCGTAGGCGTTGTCGATGATCAACGGGATTCCCCATCGTTCGGCCAGTGCGGCCAGCCGCCCGATCTCGGCGTCCGTAAGCACATTGCCCGTCGGGTTTGTCGGCCGTGACACGGCCATCGCGGCGATGTCGCCTTGTTTCAGCGCGGTCTCCACCGCGTCGAAGTCGACGCGATACTTGAACTCGCACGCCTCCTCGCCGCGCGGCCAGCCGATGGCCGGCCGGCATGCGATGAAAAGGCCGGGATCGAGCCCTTGATCCGCGTAGCCGATGTATTCGGGGCAGAGCGGGAGGAGGATTTTGCGGTGGCGGATCTGCCCGTCGATCTCGGTCCGGCCCGCGAGGAGGTTGAAGAGGAAAAAGAACGCGGTTTGGCCGCCCATGGTGACGGCAACGTTTTCCGGGCCGACCGGCCAGCCGAATTCGCGTCGAAGCAATCCGGCGAGCGAAGCGAGGAATGCGGGGTTTCCCTGCGGAGGGTCGTAGTTGCCGAGCATCTCGTCGAAGCTGCGTCCATCCGCGAGCATCTCGGCCATGCGCTGCCGCCAGCGCTGCTGGATTTCAGGAACGGCCGCCGGAATCCCGCCGCCCAGCATCAGCAGGTCGGGCCGGTCGGTCAGCGCGCGTCCAAGATCATCCATCAGCGATACGATGCCGCTGCGGGAATTCAGCCTTTGGGCCAGGAGCGAAAATGGCAGGTCCATGCAGCATCTTAGCGGATTTGCGCTCACCGTCGACTGGCACGATTCCCGCAAAAATGGCGGCCGCGACTGGCGCTGCGACCGCCGAGGGGGCGGGACAAAAAAGTTAAGAAATCTTTAGTTTTGTCCGCAGGGTGACATACGAATTGCGAGCGGGCTCCGCAATTCGTATGTCACCCTGCGGTGGTCGCGGCCGCTATTGAAAACGAATCGCAACAAATTTTTCCGGCTCGCAGGGTGCCACACAGATTACGGGCTGCCGGCCTGCCGGCCTGTAAATCGTCTGTCGCCTTGTGTGTGGGGGAATCGCTCTTGAGAATGAATCGCAACATGTGTTTTTGAATCCGGGGGCTATCGGGGGCCAGTCCAGACCGCCGTTTCCCTGGGAACTCGCGCTTTTCACCGGCCTGGGAACGCGCCATGCTGGGGCTTGTGAGACGACCAGACCGCCGGACACATGCTGCCTTGAACCGTCCGCCCGCGCAGCTTCATGAGGACGCGTTGATCCGTCTGTGCGAGCGGACGCCCGACGCCCTCGTTCTGATTCTCGATTGCGTCCAGGATCCGCATAATCTGGGAGCGTGCCTGCGCACCGCGAATGCCGCCGGCGCCCTGGCTGTCGTCGTTCCGCGCGACAAGTCGGCTTCGCTGACGGACACCGTCCGTCATATCGCCGCGGGGGCGGCCGAGGTGACGCCACTCGTGGCGGTCACGAATCTGGCGCGTTGCCTGGACCGGCTCAAGGAAGCGGGGCTCTGGCTGGTGGGCACGGCGGACCAGGCGACGGATGACATATACTCGATGGATCTGACCGGGCGGATCGGGCTGGTCATGGGCGCCGAGGGCCGGGGCCTGCGCCGGCTGACGGCGGAGAAGTGCGATCATCTCGTGCAGCTTCCGATGCTGGGCACGGTCGAGTGTCTCAATGTCTCGGTGGCCACCGGCGTCTGCCTGTACGAATGCGTTCGCCAGCGCGGTGACGGCGGCGGCGCCGTTTCCGAACGCGGTGCGCGTGGCGACGGTGTCCTTGTCGAATGATTTCCCGCCCGCCGCCCGTGGTGTTCCGCCGCTCCGTTCCGCTTTTCTTCGCTTCATCGTCGTTCATTCCATCCGCTGTTCTCAAGTGTCGCGAGTCGTTCAAATCCTCCAGTCGCTGATCCGCCTGCCCAGCGTGAATCCTGACGGGGCGCCCGGTTCTCCGCACTCCGGGGAAAGCGGGGTGGCCGAGTGGACCGCGGACCATTTGCGCACGCTGGGAGCCGAGGTCACGCTGGAGGAAGTGCTGCCGGGCCGTCCGAACGTGATCGGCCACTTCAGCGACGGAGGGCGCGGGAAACCTCGCGTCCTGCTCGCGCCGCACACCGACACGGTCGACGTCGAGGGCATGACCATCGATCCCTTTGGCGCCGAAATCCGGGACGGCCGGATCTACGGACGCGGCGCCTGCGACACCAAGGGGACGATGGCCGCCATGCTCGCCGCGCTGGAAGAAGTCGGCGCGGCGCGGCTCGCGTCGCTCGGCAGCGCGGTCTCGTTCGCGGGTCTCGTCGGAGAGGAAACAGGCCAGTACGGGTCGCGGCATCTCGCCAGAGAGCATGCCGGCGCATTCGCCTTTGCGCTCGTCGGCGAGCCGACATCATGCGAGGTCGTGCATACCCACAAAGGGTGCTCCTGGCTGACGCTGGAAACCCGCGGCGTAGCCTGTCACGGCAGCACCCCGGAGCGCGGCCGCAGTGCGATCCTCGAAATGGTGCCCGCGGTCATCGCCTTGTCCGCCGGCTTGCGCGCGCGGTTCGAGAGCGGTGAGTTCCATCACCCGGTACTCGGCAACCCGACACTCAACATCGGCACGATCCGCGGCGGCACCCGCCCGAACATCGTCCCCTCGCGCTGCGTTATCGAAATCGATATCCGCGAAACTCCCGCGCTTCACCGCTTCGGCGTCCGGCGCGTCCTCGACGAATGGGCCGAAGCCGCGCGTCTCACGGACAAAGTCGTCATCGAGGGTGGATCGAGCTGCGCCCCGCTCGACACACCGGCCGACAACCCGTACGTCAGCCAGCTCGCGGCGCTCGGAGCCCCGCTCGTCGGCGCACCCTGGTTCTGTGACGCCGCCTGGCTCGCCGAAGAAGGTGGCATCCCGAGTGTCGCCGCCGGCCCGGGCAGCATCGCCCAAGCCCACACCGCCGACGAGTACATCGAGATTTCCGCCCTGGAAGAGGGCGTCCGGTTTTACAGGCGGTTCCTGGAGGGCTTGTAGCGGGCGCCCGTGGCCTACGCGTCTGGCTGATCTGACTGATCTGACTGATCTGGCTGATCCGACTGATCTGACTGATCTGGCTGATCCGCCGGCCCGGCAGGCTCTGCGGGTTCGCCGATCGGGAGTTCCGGTTGCTCGGCGGTTGGTTCGGGAGATTTTTCGTTTTCGGGGACGGGCAGCGCGATGCGGCGGAGTTCGGAGGCGTTGGGCAGTTCGTCCACGCTGCGGATGCCGAAATGCTCGAAGAAGAGTTCTGTGGTTTCGTAGAGGAGCGGGCGGCCGGGCAGATCGGCGCGGCCGGCGATGCGAACGATGTTCTGTTCGAGGAGCTTCTGAAGCGGTCCGTCGATGCTCACGCCGCGCACGGCCTCCACGGCGGCTTTCGTGATCGGCTGGCGGTAGGCCACGATGGCCAGCGTTTCGAGAGCCGGCTGGCTCAGGCGGTGCGGCCGGCGATCCGGAAACAACCCGCGAACCCAGTGGCCGAATTCCGCCCGCGTGAAAATCCGCCAGCCGGTCGCCCGCTCGGCCAGCGTGAATGCACGACCCTCCGCCGCATAGCTGGCCGCCAGCGCCGCCAACGCATCCAGCACCTGCGCGTCCGTGACTTTCGCGAGAGTGGTGGCGGGCTCGGAGGCCTCAGGGGCCTCAGGGGCCTCATGGGGCTCATGGGGCTCATGCGCCTCGCTCGCGGCGGTACGGATCGCGCGGACAAGGGCGCTGGTCGTCAGCGGCTCGGGCGAGGCGAACAGCAGGGCCTCGACGATCTGGGGCAGGGCGGGGACGGTCATGGATGGGGCACGCGGGTCACGGAAGGCGGATGGGTGTCATGGGTCGTTCCGGTGGAGGACGATTTCGCCGAGCAGGTGGTCCTGGGTGACCCGGAGGTGCCTCAGTTTCATCAATTCCAGCAGGGCGATGAACGTGACGATGATCTCGTCGCGCGATGTGGCGGAAACAAAGAGCGAGCTGAATCGCACCGGTCCGGACCGGGGCGGTATCAGGTCGAGGAGGTGATCGATTTTCTCCGAGACGGTGAACCGGTCGTCGGCGATTTCGCGGAGATCGGGCACCCGCACCTTGTCGAGCATCTTCTGGAAGGCGCGGATGAGGTCGAAGATGCCGACCTCCGGCATGCCCGCCTGGGCGGCGGCCGCCGGTGGCGGGGTGGTCGGTTCCGGCTGCGCGGGAAAGACGTTCGCGGCAAGCCGGGCGCGCCGCTCGAGGAAACCGGCCGCATCCTTGAACTTCTTGTACTCCACCAGCTGCCGGATCAACTCCCACCGCGGATCGTCCTCCTCCACATCCTCCTCGGGCGGCTGTTCCTGCTTCGGAAGCAGCGTGCGGCTCTTGATGTACATCAAGTTCGCCGCCATCACGATAAACTCCGAGGCAAGGTCGATATTCAACAATTTGAAAGCGTCCATGTAGTCCAGGTACTGCCGGGTGATCCGCTCCAGCGACACTTCATGGATCTCCACCTCGTCCTTCTTGACGAGGTAAAGCAGCAGGTCGAGCGGCCCCTCGAATATCTCAAGCCGCACTTTATACGTGTCCTCCATCCGTGGGCCGGGAGTAGAAACGATATGCGGGCCGCGCGCCAGCGGAAAGGCAGGGATCCCGCACAGGGCGACAGTCATTTTCCATCATTTATTCGATTCTCAATAATCGATGTTCTCCGGCGGGGTGTTCCGCGGATCGCGCGTGACAAGGGGCGGGATGAGGCGAGGATGAGGGGACGATGGCGCGAGCGAGCAGTCAGGAGACGGGAGGACGTCGGCAGAGATCACTGGGGCGGCGGTGGCCGTGGTGGGCGCGCTGGCTGTTCCGGGGTGGCCTGGGGCTGTGCGGGCTGGCGGTAGTCGGCGTGGGTTCGGTCTGGCTGGTGTACAGCAGCCTGGCGCGTGGGTACGATTTGAAGAAGCTCGGGGCGATGCCGGAGCGGAGCATTGTGTACGATGCGCACGGCACGGAGATGGGCCGGCTGCATGGGGCGAACCGCGTCGTGGTGTCGCTGGCCGAGGTGTCGCCGCATTTCCTGAACGCGCTCTTGTCGCGGGAGGATCACCGGTTTTACGATCATGGCGGGATCGATTACCGCGGGGTGGCGCGGGCGCTGGCGCGCGACCTGCGGGACCGGGCCTTCACGCAAGGGGCGAGCACGATCACGATGCAACTGGCGCGAAATTCGTTCGCGCTGACCGGAAAGTCGCCGCATCGGAAGCTGCTTGAGATGGCGCTGGCGCGGCGCATCGAAGCGCGACGGTCGAAAGACGAGATACTCGAACTGTACGTGAACCGCGTTTTCTTCGGCACCGGGCTCTACGGTGTGGAGCGGGGGGCGCAGGCGTATTTCGGGAAACCGGCGAGCGCGCTCACGTTGGACGAAGGCGCGATGCTTGCGGCCATCATCCGCGGGCCGAACAAGTTTTCGCCGTTCCGGTCGCCGGAACTGGCGCTTTCGGGCCGCGACATGGTGCTGCGGCGGATGGTTGTGCAGGGCCGCATCACCGCGGCGGAGGCCGAGGCGGCGCTGGCCGCGGTGACAGTGATCCAGCCGGAGCCCCTGAGCACCGGCCAGGAATCATACGCGCTCGACGCGGCGCGCCGGGCGCTCGATCTGGTGCTGGATGCCGAGGACGAAGAGGACGGTGGCCTGCGCATTTACACGACCATCGATCTGCGCCTCCAGGCCGCGGCCGAGCAGGCTCTGGAAGAGCAGTTGGCGGCGGTCGAAAAGTCGAGCGGTTATCCGCACGCGACCCGCGCGCAGTGGCGGCTGCGCTCGGCGCCGGCCGGCAGTGCGCCCGACTACGTCCAGGGATCGGTGGTCGTTTTCGACAACGCGACCGGCGCGGCGCTCGCGGTGGTGGGAGGACGCGACTTCGGCGAAAGTCCGTTCAACCGGGCGCTGCTCGCCAGGCGGCCTGTCGGGAGCACGTTCAAGCCGTTCGTGTACGCGTCGGCCGTGCAGACCGGGCTTTTCCCGAGCACACTGGTCGACGACGCCCCGGTTTCGGTGGGTGGGTGGGCGCCGAAGAATGCCGACGGAACCTACGGCGGTCTGCTGCCGGCGGCCACCGGCCTGGCGCGCTCGCGCAATACAATGACGGTGCGAGTCGGCGAGCGCGCGGGGCTCGATCACATCGTCGAGCTGACGAACCGCCTGGCGCTGGGTCCGGTGCCGGCCCCGTCGCCACAGTTGTTCATCGGGAACCACGATACCACGCTGCATGCCCTGGCGAGTGCCTACACGGTTTTCCCGAATGGTGGGCGGAAGCTCCGTCCCTACCTTCTGGACCGGATCGAGAACCGCGAGGGCGACGTCGTTTTCCGGAACGAACCGATGGGCTACCCGGCCATGGCGCCCGGCGCCGCGTGGTGTGTGACCCGCATGCTCGAGAAAGTCTTCGCGCCCGGCGGCACCGCGGCGCGCGCCCGCCAGCTCGGGTTCAAGTCCGCCGCGGCCGGCAAGACGGGCACGACCGACAATTTCAAGGACGCGTGGTTCGTCGGGTTCACCAGACGGCTGACCTGCGGCGTCTGGGTCGGGCTCGACCAGCCCGGCCGCATCACCGGCCAGGCCTACGGCGGCCGCATGGCCTTGCCGGTCTGGGTGGCCGTCATGAAAAAGGCCGAGGAACTCGGGTACGCCCCCGGTCCGTCCCCCGCCCCGGATGTCACGGTGGAATCGACCGCGGTCTGCGCGATCAGCGGCCTGGCGGCCACACCGGGATGCCGCGCCGCCGGCACCGCTGTCACCGAAGATCTGCCGGTCGACCTGATCGACCACTTCGTGACCGGGCCTTGCCCGGACCACGGATCCGGTTCGCCATTCGCGCGCGCTGACAGATCGCGCGGCGCCGCCCGCGACGGCACGGCCACCTCCCGAGGACCGGGCCTGTGGGACCGGCTGCGGGGGCTCTTCAGGTGAGCGTGGCGCGGGTGGTCAGATGAGTCAGACAGATCCGACAGATCAGTCAGATCCGGCAGATCGCCGGGAAGGGCCATGAGCGCTCGACAGGCGGCGGGATGGGCGCACGGTGGGCCGGCATGATTTTATCCGACACAGAAATCCGCGTGGCCATCGAGCGGCGCGAGATCGTCATCGAGCCGTTCGATTCCGAGGCGCTGGGCTCGAACAGTTACGACGTGCACCTGGGCCGCACATTGGCGGTGTATGAGGACGAGATTCTGGACGCGCGGCAGCACAACAAAGTGCGGCACTTTGACATTCCGGACGACGGCTACGTGCTTCTGCCGCAGCGGACGTACCTCGGGGTCACGCTCGAATACACCGAGACGCACCGCCATGTGCCGTTTCTTGAAGGCAAGTCGAGCGTCGGCCGGCTCGGCATCGACATCCACGCCACGGCCGGCAAAGGTGACGTCGGCTTCTGCAACCACTGGACACTCGAAATCTCGGTCGCCCAGCCCGTGCGCGTCTACTTCGGCATGCCGATCGCCCAGCTCATCTACTTCGAGGTCAAGGGAGAAATCGCCGTGCGTTACGACCTCAAGCCGTCCGCCAAGTACAACAAGCGAAGCAGCAGGCCGGTCGAATCCATGATGTGGAAAAACTCCTGGTGAGCGAGCGACCGTGCGCGGTCGTCGCGCCGCCTCGGCCCGGTTATCAGTCCTGGCGGCCTTCGAGATCCAGGTTTTCACGAAGGTTGAGTCCGGAGCCGGGGGCGGGGTCGAGGCGCGGGACCGTGCGGGAAGCGGGGCGCCGCGCGGCGCCGGCGGCCTGTCTTGTCGGCGGGGCGGGAGGCGGGTCGAGGAATTCGGCGGCCGAGAAACACCAGACGACGAGTTTGGTCGCACTGTCGTTCGCGGGGGTGAAAGTGGCGGCCGTTTTCCACCCGAGCCCGGGCGTGGCGCGCGCCTCGACGGCGGTGCCGAAGGCCAGCGACAATTGGTCGGCCAGACTGACGTTGACGCCGTCCGTGCGGTGCGCGGCCGCATGGTTGTCGCCGATGATCACGATGGCGGCCCCCTCTTTCGGCACCGTGGCAGGGACAAGGCGATCGCCCTGGGCCCAGCCGACCGACTTTGCCTTGAACGTCTCGCCGTTCTGCGAGATCGCGGAGTCCCTGGCCACGATCGTCTTGTCGCGGACGATCGTCCTGGCCGCGGCGGTGCGCTTGACGGCGCCGTGAACGGCGCGGGCGGCGGCGGCGGCGGCGGCGGGCGACCATGTGAGCCCCGTACGCGGAAAACTGGCCGCTCCCTTGTCCAGACGATTGGAGCGCAGTGTTTTGGTGACGTCGACGACGCGCACGCCGGCCTTGTTTAACCCGGCGTAAAGCGCCTGCAGGTACGCGTCGTAGCGCCTGTCTTTGACGGTGGGCTCGGTTCCGAGGAAATCCGGATAGATCACCGGCTTCGGCGGCACCGGGGCGATGACCAGCTCCACGCCGGCGGATCGGAGTGTCTCGGCATGAGCGACGATGGCAGCGACCATGGCCTGGTGGCGCGACGAACCGGACTTCGTGTTCGCTCCCAGGCTGCCGAGTTCGCGCGTGTCAAAAACGAACGTGTCCTTGCCGGTCATGGTCGCCTTGCCGCCGGTGGCCAGCGCGCGGCAGGCGAGAATGAACTCGGCTTCGCCCTTCGGCAGCCCGGCGAATTCTTCCGCGGCCGCCGGATCCGGCGCCGGTTCGGCGGGAGTGTCTGCCCGGCTCTCGGGTTTTTTCGACTCCTCCTTCTTCTCCTTCTTTGCGTCTTCCTTCGTGTCACCGGCGGCAGCGGTTTCCTCGGCCGATTCCTTTTTGGCGTCGGCGGCCTCCGCGTCCTTCTTCTTCTTCTTCGGATCGGCAGGCGTCGTTTCGCCCGCGGCCTCGGTCCCGGCCTCGCCCGGAGCGGGCTTTTTTCCCAGCACGCCGCATCCGCCGAGGGCGAGCGACAGGCATGCCGCCAGCGACGCGGCGATTCGGTGCAGGGGTGGTCGTTTCATGGAACGGGGAGCTTGCACACACCGCTCGGCGCACGCAAATGCTTTGGACTCGCCGCCGCCCGCCAATCCTCGACCAGTGGCAGCATCGTGCTGATGCGGGTGTACATTTGCCGATTCGCGGTATGATGAGGATTCCGCAACAAACCG
>CAZYHO010000014.1:0-7714 GCA_964647495.1 uncultured Akkermansia sp.
CTCCCGGTTTTTTTATGGGCATGGGGCATGGGGCATGGGGCTTATGGGGCTCATGGGGCCCATGGGCACATAGGGCTTATGTCTCACAGGGCTTATGGGCAGCATGTGCCCCGTGCCCCGTGCCCCGTGCCCCGTGCCCCGTGAACCATGGCCCCACTAAAAAGCCCGCAATTTCCCGTCGGGTGAGACGGCATGGAAAAGGGTGTCGGCGAAACCGGCGTGGACGTGGATGTACCGGATGTCCGCGGCGGCGAGTTCGGCGAGGGACCCGGCGGGCAGGCCGGGTTCGAGCTGTGGTTCGAAGATGAATTCCTCGGTGAAGTTATGGTGGCCCGGGCGATAGGTCTGCGAGTAGTATCCTTTGAGGACAAGCGGCTCCGTGGTGAGACCTGTGATGGTGGTCTGGACGAAGTGGATGACCGGCGCGGTGTATCCCGCGGAGAACAGCGGCGCCTCGGGCCAGTAGAAGGAGGTCTCGACCCGGATGCCGCTTTTGTGGGTGAGCGAGCGCTCGACGAGGGTGGAACCCGGAGTCACGACGCGCCGGGGCTCGAGGAACGCGACGTCGGTCGTGGTCGATTTGAATGTGCCGTCGTAATCGACGATCGGCATCGGAGTGGCGTAAGTGACCGTGACCTGCGGGATGAATTCGTTCAGCGTGACGATGGGCGGCGTGCTGCCGGTCGTGGTGGTGGCGAGCGGAATGTGCAACTCCCAGTCGCGGCGCGCCGCGCCGAGGCCGGTCGTCCATCGTTGGCGCAGCCCGTCGGGCGAGTGGGTGGCGCCGGGCCACGAACCGACCGGTCCGCTGAGCACGGCGGGAGCACCATCCTCGATGTATTCGAGCCGTCCTTCGCCGAACAGGCCGCCCGCGAGCGAATCGGGGGTGAGGCGCATGGTGCGCGCGTGCATCCGCCAGAGCGACTTGAGGCGGTGGTTGGCGAACACATCACCGGCCTCGCGTTGCGCCACCACCCAGTCCGCCGGGTCGTCCACCAGAAAAGCCGTCACGGGCGGCCCGGTGGGAGGCTTCGGGATGGGGCGCACCTGTTTGACGACGAGCCCGAGGTTCACGTCTTTCTTGTACTCGAAATCGAGGTGAACGAGCGGCTGGCTCGGGTCGAGCTGTCGCCATCCCTGGGCCACGGCGCGGAAAAGATCGAGGAATCCGCGATATTCATCCTGCCAGCGAAGGATGGGTGCGCCGAGCGGGACGCGGGTCGAGTACTGGCGCAGCGTGAAATCCGAGACTTCGTTGTAGGCGAAAGCTTCCACGATCTCGGGCAGGGCGCTGCCGTCGGGGTTGGTGACCGACTCGGCGCCGAGCTGCGTAGCGAGCGTGCCTTCGACGATATTGCCGAACGAGTAGCGGAACTCGATGGCGGCCACGCCGTTGGCGAGTTCCTCCTCGTCGGGGAACGAGTGATGGACGAGCACGGCCATGCCGACCCTGGATTCATCGACGCGGCGCCGCAGCCGCTCGAGACAGGCGTGATCGTTGTAAAAGCTGGCGTAGACTTTGCGCAGGGCGCGAAACACGCCGCGCTCCCTGGATTCGCCGGGATCGCAGGCGCTCGGGCCGGAATCGTCGCCGTCGAGGTCGTCGAGCAGGCACCCGCTGAAGCTGTCGTAGAGCCCGGCGCCGGTGAAGTGCTCCGAGTCCTCGACGTTGGTCGAGCTGCGGAAGCGGATCTTGCGGTTCGGGTTGAACGGGGCCAGGGCGGCGATCACCTCCTCGCGCTGCGCCGGGGAAAAATCCGCCTCGTCCGTGATGAGGTCGCGGATGCCGGCGAGCGTGGCACGCAACGCGCCGACCTGCGGCGGGTATGACTGGTGCGGGGCGAGACGGGCGGCGATTTCCGATCGCAGCGTGGCGCCGCCGGGCAGTGACTGGTCGAGGAAGGCATCCCAGAGATCGAACGAGAGGGCGATGGCGGGCGGGCAGTTGTCCGGGATGGCGCGGCGGAGGATGCCGTAGTTGGAGGCTTTGCCGCCGAAGTGCCGGATGTCGTTCGGCGACAGGGCATCGGTCGGAGCGCTGATCGCGCCGAACGTCTGTTTCGGCGTGAATTTGATTTCCGGCGGCGCCTTGAGTTCGAGCAATTCATCGGCCAACGCGGGCGGCAGCGTGTCGTGCACATCGATCACGCTGACGCGGCTCTCGTTGTGTTCGGAGATGGCGCGGAGGACGACCGTGCGGCCGGAAAGCTGGCGAAGCCTGTTTTGCTCCGCGATGCCGGGCACGTGCACGAACGGGATGCCGAACGACCGGGTGAGGATCGCGGTGTGGGAATTGGGCGTCGACGGCAGCAGCGAAATGATGCCGGCGACCAACGGCGTCTCGGCAGGCACGCCATCGGTGAGCAGGATGTCGGCGGGATCGAGGCGGCCGTCCGTGAACGCGTCATCGATTTCCGCCGCGGGAAAAAACTTCAGCGTGCCCAGCGCCCAGCCGGCGGAGTAAACCGGACTGGTGCGCAGCCAGCGGTCGAGGCCGGCCACTGTGATGCCGCGCTGGGCGAGGAGGTCGGCGTATTCGTGCGCGGCGCCAAGTTGTTCGTAGACAGGCATGTAAAGCGCGCCGGCCGCCGCTTCGGCATGTACGGCCGCCTTCACCGTCTCGAACCACCCGGTGACTTCATCCGCGGTGTACGGGTCCAGTCCGACGAACTGGATGCCGAACTCGGCGAAATTCGGCAGCGGTGGAAACAGGACGGTGCCGAGCACGACCTGTTGCCCGGCGCGTCGCAGCGAGATCGCATCGAAGGCCTGCCGGCTCATGCCGAGGAATGGCGCCAGCCGCTGGGTGGCGAATTCGTAGTGGAACGGATGCTTTCCGCTGTCCTGGAAATACACGCGCTCCGGATCGTCGAGAACGATGGCGAATTTCACCCAGCGCGGCGAGTCGAACGGCGCCTCCGCCCGGAACGGCTCGTCGGGAAACAGAATCTGGTTTTTCCAGTCGTCCACCGGGCCGCGCGGCGAGGAGGCCAGCCGATAGTACCGCGCCTGCCTGCCAGTCAGCCCGGGCGCCGGAAACGCGCGCACCGCATCGTGCAGGCGCGCCGCCTCCGTCCAGTCGACCAGGTTGTCAGACGCCTCCAGCCGTAGCACCGTGCCGGGCACACTGTCGCTGCCGAGCCGCAACGGACCGCCCTGTGGCGGTGGCGGAAGGACATCCAGAGTGCGCGCCGCCACCGGGCCCAACGCGGCGCCAAGCACGGCGACGGTCCCGGCCGCGAAGCCGCGGAGAAATCGATGGAAGAAAGCCCGTGAGATCGCAGTGTGGCGCGTCATAAACAAGGTGATTGCAACAATGATCCCCGCACTCCCCCCAGCCGTCAAAAGCTCACCGTAGCCTCGTTCGTGTTCAGCGGCCGGAGGCCGGGGGTCGGAGGTTATTAATCCCGGCACTTCTTCCGTACCGGTCCGGACCCCGGTCGGCGGCTCTGCCGATCCTCGCTTCCGAGAAACAACCTGAACTTCGCTCAACCAGCAGGATCGGAATTGTCCCGACACTGACTTCTGACGTTGGAGTCTCGCCACCAGGCGCAAAAGCGAAGCCGGATGCGCCGCAGTGAATTGGCCAAAGCCTCCCGGATCCGGGGGCATCCATTCTTCGTGATTGAATTCCACCCTTGCCGCGCAAGCCGGATGAGTTGATGATGGCGCGAAGATGAAGGTGGTCGAATCAATCGCAACTCCCTTGCGCGCCGCGCAAACCTGGCCGCTGTCCGTTGCCGCCTGTCATGTGCTCGGCGAGGCGGGGCTGATTTCCAGGAACCCCGAACATCCCGCCACCGCGGAACTGGTGATCGAGGTCTGCGTGACCAGTCACGATTACGACCGATCGAAGCTGCCGGTTTGCGCCAGCGCCGGCATGAAGGAATCCTGGCACGTTCCGGGGCAGGAACGTCAGATCGAAGTTCATCGCGCGCCATTGAACGGCCAGTTTGCCCAACGCGAGACACACCGCCAGAGCGGAAAGTTTGCAAGTCCCGCGTTGCCGGACGTCGCGGTCGAGCTGGACGCATTCTTCAACCCTTGAGAGGTGGATCCGTGGGAGAACTGCTCACGCGGCTGACAATCTGGATCGCCTTCGGCGGGTATGTTTCGAGCGTGGCGATGTGCCTGCCCGGGTGGGAGAACGCGGTCTGGCTGGCGCGCGCGCGGTGGGCGTCGACCGCGGGTTGCCTGGCGCTGGTGGCGCACACCGCCTGCGCGCTGCATTTCCACCACGGCTGGAGCCAGGCCGCGGCGTATCGGGAAGTCGAGCGCCAGACGGCCGAATTGACCGGACGGGCTTTCGGGGGCGGGCTGTACTTCAACTATGTATTCGTAGGGTTGTGGGCGGCGGACGTGATCTGGTGGTGGCGGGGACTGGAGGCGTATCGCCGCCGGCCCCGGGTGATCACGGCCGCCTGGCACGGCATCTTCGTGTTCATGCTTTTTAATGCCACGGTCGTCTTCAAGACCGGCCTGGTGCGCTGGCTTGGCCTGTCGCTTTGCATAGCGTTGTTGCTGTTGTGGTGGCGCGGCGCGCGTGGCCGGAGGTTGCCGTCCGCGCGATGAACCCCTGGCGTGCCTGGATGGAATCTGCGAATGCCGAGCCGGCCCGTCCGCGAGTCGCGCTGGCGCGGCTGCCGATTTATTACGGCTGGGTGCATCTGGCGGTGGCCGCCCTCGCCATGGTCGGCACGCTGCCCGGGCGCACGCAGGGCCTTGGGTTGATCACGGAGTCCCTGCTCAAGGATCTGCGGATCGACCGCGTGGTGTTCGCGCACATCAACTTGTGGGCGACGCTGATCGGCGCGCTTTTTTGTTTCGGCGTCGGGAGAATGATCGACCGGTTCGGATCCCGCGCGGTGCTGACGGTTGTGGCGTTGTCCCTCGGCGCGGTCGTGCTGCTGATGAGCGGCGTGAGGGGCATCGCCTGGCTCGCGGTGTTGATCACACTGACGCGAGGGCTGGGGCAAAGCGCGCTGTCGGTGATCAGTTTGACCATGGTCGGGCAGTGGTTTGTCCGGCGGCTCAATCTGGCCATGGGGATATACACGGTGGCGATGAGCATTGGCTTCATGATCGCCTTTCCGGTCATCGGATCGATCGTGCTCGGCAGCGGATGGCGCGCGGCGTGGGGCGCGGTCGGCGGCGTTCTGGTCCTCGGGCTGGCGCCACTGGCCTGGTTGCTGGCGCGGCGCACGCCGGAAATATCGGGCGTCGCGCTGGATGGCGAAAAGGTGAGCGATGCCAGGCCGGACCAGCCACTCACGGGGCACACACTCCGGCAGGCGCTCCGCGCGCCGGCATTCTGGGTTTTCGCATTCTCCAGTTCCGTCTACGGCCTCGTGGCTTCGGGCATCGCACTTTTTAATGAATCCATTCTCGCCGAGCGAGGGTTCGACGCCACCGTCTACCACCGCACGCTTGTGATCACCGCGCTCACGGCACTCGCGGGAAATGCGCTGGGCGGCTGGATCACATCGAAATGGCCGATGAACCGCCTCATGGCCGTGGCGATGGCATTGCTGGCCGGCGCGCTGCTGGCGCTGCCCCATGTGCGCACGGGATTCCACATCGTGGCATGGGCGGTGGTGATGGGCATCGCCGGCGGATTTGTCATGGTCATTTTCTTCGCGTTCTGGGCCAAAGCATTCGGCCGCGCCCACCTCGGCAAGATCCAGGGCGCCGCGCAATCGCTCACCGTGGTGGCTTCCGCCGTCGGCCCGCTCCTGCTCGCCGCCTGCGTCGAACACACCGGATCCTATGCCATCATGTTCCGCCTCCTCGCGCTCGTCGTCGCTGCCCTGGCCCTTGTTGCCCTGGTTATCGCTGTTCCTTCGCCGGGGGCGGTCGGAAAGTGATAAGGGACATGAGGGACACAAGGGACACAAGGGACACAAGGGACATGAGGGACATGAGGGGCATGAGGGGCATGAGATGGTTGACGGCAGAGGTTTGCGTGCGTGCTTCCCAAGCTCAATCTTCAGAGTCCTGTGGATGCTTCCCTCCTCCATGAATTGATCGCCATTCCGGATCGAGACCGCGTCAGGCCGCGTCTTTGATGTGCCGCATCGTGATTTCGTCGGTTTTTCTCCGCGGCGCACGTCGCTGTGCGTGTTTTTCGAGGATAATGGCGAAGAGCCTTTTGCCATCGTCCCGTTGCCCACCGTGACGGCGGCGGTGATCAAGAGCTGAGTGCGCTTGGTGTTTCCCCCGATCATCGGCGAACGATCGGGAATCAACGGATCGACGCCGAATGGGCATTGCGCCCGAACGCGAGGCGGGTTGGGTGAGGGGGATGAGACGCCTTGTTTTCCTGACCGCCAACCTGTTGGCGGCCGCCGTTCTTGCCGCCTCCGCGCTTGCGGAAACCGCTCGCGGCGCCGCGGTTGATCCCGCCGCGTCCACCGCCGCGGTCGAAGCCTTGCAGGCGTGGCTGGAGCGGCCTCGCGCGGAGCGGCCCGACCTGGAAAGCGAGTCGTTCGCGGCGACGGCGCTGACAAAAGAGGACGCCGGGCGCGCGAAATCGATGCTTTGGGACGACTACGCGGCGGACCTGAGGGAGAAGCGGGCGGAAGAAATGAAGGCGCGCCAGATCGAGATCGATGGGCGCACGCTGCGGTTCGATTGGCGTGCGACCGGCGAGAAACCGGCCGACGGCCACAGCCTGTTCATTTCGCTTCATGGCGGTGGAAACGCGCGCCCGAGCGTGAACGACCGCCAATGGGCGAACCAAATCCGCCTCGGAGACGCGTACCGCCCGAAAGAAGGCATTTACGTCGCGCCCCGAGCGCCCACGGACACGTGGAATCTCTGGCATGAAGCCCACATTGATGCGCTCTTCGATCGCCTTATCCAGAATTTCATCGTGCTCGAAGGCGTGAATCCCGACCGCGTCTACCTGCTCGGGTACTCGGCCGGCGGTGACGGCGTGTACCAGGTCGCCCCGCGCTTCGCTGACCGGCTGGCCGCGGCGTCCATGATGGCCGGCCATCCCAACGAGGCGTCACCACTTGGACTGCGCAATATCGGGTTTGCCCTGCACGTCGGCGCCCTCGACGGCGCCTACCGCCGCAACGAAGTCGCCCGCGAATGGGGCGAGCGCCTCGCCGACCTCCACAAAGCCGACCCCGACGGCTACAAGACCCAGGTCGAAATCCACGAAGGCAAACGCCACTGGATGGACCTCGAGGACAGCAAGGCGATCGCCTGGATGGAGGAATTCACGCGCACGCCGTGGCCCGCGGTCGTCGTGTGGCGCCAGGACGATGTGATTCACGAGCGCTTTTACTGGCTCGCCGTCCCGCGCGCCGAGGCCCGCGCCGGCGACGAGGTCACCGCCCGTCTCGAAGGCGATGCCATCACGCTGCGCACGAGCCGCCCGCTCGATCTCACGCTCCTGCTCGACGACGCCTTGCTCGATCTCGACCAGCCGGTCACCGTGAAATCGCAGGACGGCGCCATCCTCCACGCGGGGCACGTCACCCGCTCCGTCGCCGCGCTGCATCGATCGCTCCTCAGCCGCGGTCAAAAGCCCCTGATGGCCGCCGCCCGCCTCGACCTGGCGACGCTGCCGCTCTCGGAGAAAAAATGATCGCGGCCCAAGACGGTCAATACTGTTCATTTAACCGCGAATGAACGCCAATGGGCGCGAATGATGCGAATCTGATACGTAATGCAATTTGCTTAAGTTGAGATACATATATACATT
>CAZYHO010000014.1:7814-25140 GCA_964647495.1 uncultured Akkermansia sp.
ACGCACAGGCGGCGGCCGTCGCGCTTGTTGGAGAAACTCCGCCCGGCGAGACTTTTGCCTTGATCGAAGCGCGGGCTTTCGTTAACAATGGCGCCTTGTCACCCTTCCCGAGCGTCGATTCATGAAAGCCCTCACTTGTTTCAAGGCCAGTGTGGTGCTGGCGATTGGCGTCGTGGCCGGACCGGCGTTCGGTCAGGCGGTGGCCAGTCAGGTCATCGGCTTCTACAAATTCCAGGCGCCTGCCGGGGTTTCCCTCTGGACCTGCGCTCTCACGACGAAAAAGGAATTCCAGGGGCAGTCGACCAGCATGTCCGCCGGCACGCATTCGACCATCACTCAAAGCGGGGCCTCCTGGACCCCCGGGGGTTTCGGCCTCCACTTCGTGGAAATCGTCGAAGGTCCCTGGGCCGGCCTGGTGCTCGACATCGTGCAGAATACCGCCAACTCGGTGCAGGTCGACGGCAACCTGGGCCCTGCGGGTTTCAATCTCGGCCAGAACTTCAAGTACGCCATCCGCAAGCATACCACGCTCGGATCGATCTTCCGCAATGGCGCTGGCCTGAATGCCTTCGACGATTCGATCACGCTGCTTTACGACAACGGCACGCGGCAGAAGTTCTTTTACGATGACACGCCGCCGGGGCGCATCGTCGCCGACGACTTCAGCACCAACCGCGACAACGAGATCGTCTATCCCGCGCAGGGATTCCTGTTGAATTGCAGCGGCCTGCGCACGCTCACCTTCGGAGGCGGCGAGGTTTCCTACGTCAAGGACACGCCCACCAAAGTGCCGCTCTACGCCGGCACGGTGAACTTCGTCGGCCAGATGAACCCGGTGGTCGCTCCGAGCCCGCTCAATGCCACCGCCGGCAATGAACGCTCGGCCTTGGGTTCGCCCGCGCTCGGCCTGGCCGACTCCAACCTCAACGAGTACGACGACTTGATCACCCTTTACGGCCGCACCAACGGCATCTTCTCCCGGCTCGGGCTGTTTTTTTACGACCAGAGCGCCGACACCATCGTCACCGACATCGGCGCGCCGACCACCGCCGCCGTCCCGCACGGCGTCGGCTTCACCATCAAGCCGTCCGGCGATCGGTACTACACGCAGCCCGCCGTCGTGGTCGGCAATTGATCGTCGCTGATCACTGTCTCTATCCTCCGTCTCTGTCTGATCTCTCCATATTCTCTCACACTCATGAAATTCGCCGCCACCGCATCCGCCGCATCGTTCCTCGCACTCGCCACCTTCGGCCACGCCGCCATCTCCGTGGCAGGCAACAATCTCGGAGCCAGCGGTCTTATTCTCGCGGATGCCGCCGGAACCCCGCTGCCCGTTGGCAGCCTCGTCCGCGTCGGATTCTTCAACGATCCGGTCGCCGACATCACCGTCATTTCAGGGATCGACTTTTCGGCCATCGACTCGATTTTCCATCCTCTCGGCGAGGGCGCGGCCAACGCAGGCACCGTGAGTTCCGGCTCCCTCACCATCAGCGGGGTTCCCGAACCGGGAAAATTCTCTTTCAACATCCAGAACATCCAGCAGTCCTACCTGCCCCAGGACAAACTGATGTTTTATTGGGTCTTCAATGCTCCCTCCGCTCCCAGCGCGACGCAATGGGCCATCTTCACCAATGACGACGAAAACGACGGCAACATCGCCTGGCTGTCCAAACTTGAGGATACGGACGTCCCGGGCAGCGGCGACCTCTCGCTCGCCGTCCAGCGGTTGCGCGTGGACGAGGCCGATATCTCCGATGTGATCACCGGATCCCTCAGCGACGATCAATTGCGCCTTCAGATCATTCCTGAGCCGGGCCTCGGCGCCCTCTGCCTCTCCGCCGCGGCTACCCTGCTGTTCCGCCGCCGCTGCTCTTGCTGATCCGCCGCCGGGTCCGGGGTTGGGTTTATTTTGGGCAAAGGAGGGGGCGCCATGAACGACGGCCCTGTTATTTCCCAAGGGCGAGCAGTCCTTTGAGCACGGTGGCGGCGCGTTCGAGTTGCGTGTCACCGAGCCTGGCGAGTTCGCGGGCGTCGCCGGTGACGGATTCGCCGCGGCGCCAGAATTCGAACACGGTTTTTTCCTGATCGGGCGTGAGAGTGGCCACGATGTCCGGGCGGATGCCTTTTTCGTGGATGGTGCGATGGCCGGGGGTGTAGTACCTGGCGGTGGTGAGGCGCACGGCGGCGCCGCCTTCGATCGGAATGATCGACTGGACGCTGCCTTTGCCGAAGCTGGTGACGCCGACGACAACGGCGCGTTTGAGGTCCTGCAAGGCGCCGGCGACGAGTTCGGCGCCGCTGGCGCTTGCGTGGTTGATGAGGACGGCGATGGGATAGGCGCGCTCGCGGCGTTTGCGATCCGGCGTGCGGTAGGGCGGGCCGACCGGGCGGCCGTTGCGGCCTTCGGTGGTGACGACCGTGGCGCCCGGAGGCAGGAATTCGCCGGCCACCTCGACGGCGCTCGTGATCAGGCCGCCCGGGTTGTTGCGAAGGTCGAGCACGAGCGCTTGCAGACCGGCGTCTTCGAGACCGTCGAGCGCGAGGGCGAGTTCTCGGCCGGTCGGCTCGGTGAACTGGAGGACGCGCACGTAGCCGATCTTGAATGTGCCGGCGAGCGGCGAGTCAAGCAGCATGGCATCCTTGACGGTGACGGTGCTGAGCACCTGCCGCACGAGATCGAACTCCTTGAACTCGCGCGTGGCCGGCCGCTGCACGGTAAACTCCAGCGACTCCCCGGGGCGGCCGCGCAGCGCCTGGGCGGCCTCGGCCAGGCTCATGTCATCGGTCATGCGCTCGCCGATTCTGACGATCACGTCGCCTGGCATCACGCCGGCGCGCGCGGCAGGCCCGTCCTCGCGCACGGTGACGATTGTCACGCCTTCCGGGCGGCCGGCGATCGTGATGCCAACGCCTTCGTACGTGTTGCCCTGCTCCTGCTGGAATTTTTCGAACAGTTCCGGTGACAGGTACTGGCTGTGCGGGTCGAGGTCCGCGAGCATGCCCTCGAGCGCGCTGGCCATGAGCTTGTCGTATGACGTCCGGCTGGCGTCGACGTGGTTTTCGCGCACCAGCTCGAGGACGCGCGCGAGCTGTTCGATCTGGCGGTAACCCGCGTCATCCGCCGGTTGCGGGGCAGGGGAAATGGCGGCGGCTTCCGGCGCCGCGGCGGGAGTGGCGGGCTTGTCGGACCCGTCGGACTTGTCGGACTTGTCGGACTTGTCGGACGCGTCAGATTGCTCGGGCGCGGGCGCTTCGGCGGGCGACGGCGCTTCTTGTGCGAGCGCGGCGGCGAGCGAAGCGGCGGCGAGCACGGCGGCGGCGTGGCCGATGAGGCGGTTGGGTTTCACGCGCGCAGGTTACGCGGAAGCGGGAATCTGCCAACTTTGCCATGATCGATTGCGGCCTGCGGGAAAGCGGTTAGATTTACCGTTTCGTTTCCGGCTTCCGGCCGCTGATTTCCGTCCCCCTGACACCGCATGTCCACTCTGCTGACCATTCTCCACACCGCCTGGACCATCTTCCTGGCGCTGATGATTCTGAACGTGATGATCCTCGTTCATGAATGGGGGCATTTTTTGGCGGCGCGGTGGCGCGGGCTGAAGGTCGAAAGATTTCAAATCTGGTTTGGAAAACCTCTCTGGAAGCGGACGTGGAACGGCGTGCAGTATGGGCTGGGGTGGCTGCCGGCGGGGGGATTCGTGGCGTTGCCGCAGATGGCGCCGATGGACGCCATCGAGGGGGCAGGGGAGCAGGGACGCGAGGCGCTGCCGCCGATTTCACCCCTGGACAAGATCATCGTCGCTTTCGCCGGACCGCTTTTCAGCCTGCTGCTCGCGGTCTTTTTCTCCGTGATCGTGTGGCAAGCCGGGCGCCCGATCGTCGAAAACGAGAACCCGACGCAGATCGGGTATGTCTTGCCCGACAAGCCGGCCGCCAAGTCCGGCCTCAAGGTCGGGGACGTCATCCGCGAGATCGATGGCAAGCCGGTGGACCGCTGGAACGGGCAGGCGCACAGCGTGATCTGGGGGATCGTTTCCAGCGAGAACGAACAGATCGTTTTCACGGTCGAGCGCGACGGCCAGCGCCTCGACGTTCCGGTCACCCCGGAGATGGTGCCGCTCGATGGAAAGCGCTCGAAGGCCACAGGTGTCTTCTCGCAGGCATTCGAGTTCGTCTTCAAACGCCCGCCTTTGCGCAAGGTGGGGATGACCGACCGCGCGCGGACTCTGCGCGTCGAAACCATCCTGCCCAACAGCCCGGTCGCCGAGGCGGGGCTGCAGACCGGCGACGTGCTGGCCGCGATGAACGGCGAGCGGTTAAGCCATTATTATCCACTGCTCGATCACGTCGAGAAACTCGGCACGGCGCCGCTCACGCTGACCGTGCTCAGGGATGGGCGCGAGATCGATTTGACCGTGACGCCGCGCGTCCCCGACAGGCCGAAGGACGCCGAGGAGCCGCAGTTGGGCATCGAGGCCTTCGGCGACCTGGACCGCCACGTCGCGCTTCTCCATCAGACCCCCGGCGAACAAATCAGTGACAGCCTGGCCGGCATCCGGAATCTCCTCGCCAGCATCGTCTCGCCGAAGAGCGACATCAGCGTGACCCACATGGGAGGCCCGGTGACCATCGTGCGCAGCTACATGGCCCTGCTGCAAAGCCCCGACGGGTGGCGCTGGGTGCTCTGGTTCTCCGTGATCCTCAACGTGAATCTGGCCCTCATCAACATGCTTCCGTTTCCGGTGCTCGACGGCGGCCACATCACCATGGCCATCATCGAGTGGATCCGGCGCCGGCCGATCAACGTTCGCGTGCTCGAATACGTCCAGGGCGCCTGCGTCCTGCTCGTCCTCGGGTTCTTCGTCATGATCACCCTCAAGGACGTCGGCGACGCGGCCGGCAGCCGCAATCAGCGCATCGAATTCCTGCCGCGTCAGGGCGCCGGCGCCGGGAATTGAGACGACCCTTCGCCTGAACGATGACGGCGTCCCTGGCTCATTGCCCCGACCCCTGGCGCTACCAGCGCCGGCCGACCCGCGAGGTGCGCGCCGGGACCGTCGGCATCGGCGGCCCGCATCCGATCCGGGTCCAGTCGATGATCACTTGCGACACGATGGACACCGAGGCATCCATCCGGCAGACGCTCGACCTGGCGGCCGCCGGCTGCGAAATCGTCCGCATC
Organism: uncultured Akkermansia sp.; assembly: GCA_964647495.1. GTDB lineage: Bacteria > Verrucomicrobiota > Verrucomicrobiia > Verrucomicrobiales > V1-33 > CAJBME01. The sequence continues at coordinate 13,000 of CAZYHO010000014.1, forward strand.
ACCGCGCCCACCGTCAAGGACGCTGCCAACCTCCGCCACATCGTCGCCGGCCTGCGCGACCGCGAGTGCGCCGTCCCGATCGTCGCCGACATCCACTTCAAACCCGAGGCCGCCATGGAGGCCGCTCAGTGGGTCGAAAAAGTGCGCGTCAATCCGGGCAATTACGCCGACTCCAAGAAGTTCAAAATCATCGAGTACACCGACGGGCAGTACGCCGCGGAACTCGATCGCATCCGCGAGAGATTCACACCGCTCGTGCGGCTCTGCCTGGAACGCGGAGTCGCCATGCGCATCGGCACCAATCACGGATCCCTCAGCGACCGCATCATGAACCGATACGGCGATACCCCGCTCGGCATGGTCGAAAGCGCCCTGGAATTCGCCCGCATCGCCCGCGATCACGGCTTCCACCAGTTCGTCTTCTCCATGAAAGCGAGCAACCCGAAGGTCATGATCGCCGCTTACCGCCTCCTCGTCGCCCGCCTCGATCAGCTCGGCCCCGACTGGAATTACCCGATCCACCTCGGCGTCACCGAGGCCGGCGACGGTGAAGACGGCCGCATCAAGTCCGCTATCGGCATCGGATCCCTGCTCGCCGACGGCATCGGCGATACCATCCGCGTCTCGCTCACCGAGGACAGCATCCACGAAATCCCCGTCGCCCAGGCCCTCGTCCAGCGCGTCCTCGCGCAGCAAGGGGCCTCCGCGGGGCCATTGCCGGGAGTTCAGGGTTGAAGGGTCGGGGACAGGCACGGTGCATTCCTCGAGGGCATCGAACGGAACATCCGCCAGAGCAACGGCCAGCCCGGCAGATTGCGCGCCAGCCAGAAAATCATCCAGGCCACGAGCAGCGCGCCGCCCGGCCAGGCGTTGGTGGCGAGGGCGCGGCGGGTGAGCGGCCGGCCGGTCCGCCAGTGGAGCAGCCACCAGCCGCCCCAGACCACACCACGCCCGGCAGAAGAATCATCATCATGAACGCGTTGAAGCAGAACGCCTCGGCCCGTCGCCCGTTGAACAGGTGATGGGAGGCGCGGGTCATGCCGCAGCCGGGACAATGCAGGCCGGTCCACTGGTTGAACCGGCCAGGCGGAATCACCGGGGCGCCGAGCCGCGGAGAATCGGGGGGCTCAGCGCAATGTGGACAGGGTGGTGCGGCCCTTTCGCTTCACGGCTTCGTCGTCCTTGCCGGTGTTCGGCATGGCGAGGCCTTTTTTGAGCGACTGGCGGGCGTCCTCGGCGCGGCCCATCTGGGCATAAGTGATTCCGAGTTCGACGTGGTGGATCACTCTGGTGGGATTCAACTCGATGGCCTTGAGGAAGCAGCGGACAGATTCCTCGTTGGAGGCGTCCGGCAGTTTTCCGTAGACCAGGCGCGCCATGGCGCGTTTCACGGCGCCCAGGTCGGACAGCCGCTGATGCCATGAGCCGAGCACATGCCAGGCGAGGTCGAGATTCGGGTCAAGGGCGATCGCTTTGTCGACGGATGCCTTGATGCGGCGGGAGGCCTCCATTTTTTCTTTGTTGCCGCCGAGGAGCGGGAGGAGTTTGGCATGGCTGATGGCCACGGAAAGATGGGCCTCCGCCTCGTTGGGCGCGATGGACACGGCCTTCATCGCGTAGACTCTGCCCATGTTTGCCAGGCGCAGTTTCTCGTCGGCCGCGGCGGCGTCCGATATGAGGTGCCTGTACTGGCGGGCGATGCACAGGAGCACATGGACGTTCTTCGGCTCCGCCTTCTCCACCGGCAGGTAACACAGGAGCGCCTCCTTTGCCTGCAGCTTCCGGTCGAACTCGTCGCCCCGTTTGATCTGCTCGACGAGAGGCTCGCTGGCGCCCGCGATGGCGGCTGAAACGACCCCGCACGCGGCCAAGGCGCCACGGAGGTTTGCGATCACGCTTTTCATATATCGATCATTTCTTCGCCTTCCAGTCGCCGAACCTGGCGCCTTCGGTGATCCATTTCTTGACCAGGGCCTTTTCCTCGTCAGTCAGCGGATCCGCCTTGCCTTCCGGCGGCATGGATTCGTCATCGGAGGCCGGCAGGTTGACGACGCGGAGGAATTCACTCTCGTCGGGTTTTCCGGCCACGATGACCTTTTCCTTGGTGTTCTTGCCGCCCTTGGTCAGGCCTTCCGCCGTATCCATGACCAAGCCGGCTTTGGGCTTCTTCACCCTGCCGGTATCGTCCTTGTGCTCGGTGGCGTGGCACTGGATGCACTTCGATTCCAGAATCGGAAGGATGGATTTCTCGAAGCTGACCGGATCTTCGGCCAGCAGCGACGGGGCGATGAATGAAAGGATGGCGGCGGGGACGAGCAGGTGGCGTGTGGTCATGGATGAGGATGGGGAAGAAATAGCAAGAATACCCGATCCGGCGAGGCCGGCAGGTGAAAATTTGCGAAATCGCCCATAGGGCGGATGACGATTCGGCCTCCAGAACGGGACCAATAGCGCGGAGGATGGAAACCGGGGCCGGTGTCACTCAGCGGGCGGTTCCGCGAGGAGCCGGCGGATGTCGGCGCGCAGGCGCTCGGTGTGGAATGCAGCGGTGGGGGTGTCGGCGTTCTGGACTTCGTAGTATCCGCGCAACCGCCCCTGTCCGTCGATCAGCGCCAGGCGCAGGTCGTGCGCGAAGAGGTCAAATTCGCTGAGGCGTTCCTCCGGCGGGACGTCCACGGTTTGGGCAAATCCGATCTGGTTGGTGACGAAGTCTCGCAATGGCGCCGGGTCGCCGCTCATGAACCACCAGCCGTCGGTGTCCTTGATTCCGGCGGCGGCGGCGAATCGTCCGAGCAGCTCGGGCGTGTCATGCGCCGGATCGACGGCCACCGAGACTTGATGGAACCGCGGATTCGGACCGAACTCATCGCGCAGCTCGAGCATCGTGCTGATGACGCCCAGGCACCCGCGCGGGCAGCGCGTGTACGTGTAGCCGAGCACCCAGACTTTTCCGCGCAGGGCGGTGGTCGAGAAGATCTCCCCGGACCGCTCGGGCGCGCTCAACGCCTGCCGGATCGTCGCGTACACCGGCAGCTCGGCCGGCTGGGCGGCGGAAGGTTCGGTCCGGCTGGCCTCGCCGGCGCCCCGCCGCGGAAGCGTGCTGAGCCACATGAGCGCTCCGCCGGCGAGGCCGGTCAGCACAAGCAGGGCCAGGAAAACAAGATGGAACCAGGGCAGGCGAGCCCGGGGAACGGGGCCGGGCTCGGCAGGCGGCGGCATTTCAGAAAACGATGGTGTCATGGCGGTACGAAACGGCGGATTCAGTGATTCAGTGATTCAGTGTTCAGTAGAGGTCAGAGGTCAGAGGTCAGAGGTCAGAGGTCAGAGGGTGGAGGGTGGAGGGCAGAACCTGCATAGTCAAAGCAGGGAGGGACTTCGCGATGGCCTTTCCGGACGCCGGAACTCCGGGACTGTGGCGAGGATCGCCGCTCTGGACGGAGCGGGCGCTTCACGGGGCCTGCCGCCGCTCTGTGCAAAGGCACACCCGGCTGCTGGATGAGGACGTCCCCCGGGGAGCTGTGATGCACGCAGCAATCCAGGGGCTTCCGGCTCGTCGTAAATCGCGTCGCTCCCGTCGGGATACTCGAAGAAACCGATCATGGCATCGCCGGAAGTCACCTGCGGCCAGTGGTCGGAGGGGAAGGGATCGAACAAGCGCGGGACGGCACAGGCTTGATGGAAGACTCATGGCTCCACATGCAACCGCGCGAACCAGCGGCCGTCGTCAGGCAGGGGGAGGGAATACTGTGTGGTATTACCCGCCGCGGCAGCGGGGAGGACGAGAGGTTCGGCGCCATCGTGGACGCGGATCCAGGTGGTGAGATCGCGGGTCAGGCTGAGGCCGTAGAGTTTTCCCGGGACGCTGGCCCATGTGATGGTGAGCATGCCGGCGTCCTCGGTGATGGCCTGGAGGATGTCGAAGACGGAGGTCGCGTCGTCGGGATGCGTGCCGGCGAGGAATTCGGCGCGATTGGACTGGCCGTCGCCATCGGGATCGCCGTGGGCGCCGTGCGGGCCTTCGGCGTCTTCGGGATCGAGGCCGTGGGCTGTTTCCCAGGCGTCGCGCAGGCCGTCGCCGTCGGTATCGGGGCCAGGGTCGGCGCCGATTTCGAAGGAATCGAGAACGCCGATGTGCGAACCATCGGCGTTGAACGCCTGCGTTTCGAGCCGGAGGAAGCGGTCGCGGATCGTGATGAGCGTGTATTCATTGAAGAGGCCGCCGACGATGGCCTTCGGGGCGCCGAGCACACCGGGGCTGCTTTGGCTCGCCCACTGGGCCGGCACGTCATGCGCGCCACCCACGGTCATGTGTTCCCAGTCGCGGACGACGACCTCGGTGTGGTCGAGCCAACTGCCGCCGCCGGTGATGACGTAGTGCACATGGTTGAGGAAGCCGCGTTCGTATTCGTGAGTGTGGCCGCTGAAGCAGATGTTCACTTTGTATTTCTCCAGGAGGGGAACCAGTGTGTTGCGCAGGACGGCGTTGCCATCGATCCATCGCTCGCAGTACGGGGGCACATGAATGCCGAGGAAGCGGAATCGCGCGTTTTGCGCGGCCGGCGAGGCGAGCTGCTGTTCGAGCCAGCCGTTGGTGATTTCGGTGCGGTAGAATTCATCCAGGCACACGAAGAAGCAGTTGGCATAGGTGAAGGCGAACGACCCGTGGCCGGGCGAAAGGCCGGCACGGTAGCGGCTCGGCATGTCGGAGGCGAGCCGCAGCGGCGCCGACGGGCTGGAGGAGTCGTGGTTTCCCCAGGCGGTGAACCACGGCACCGAGGAGCCGAGATGGCGGGCCACGCGGTCGAGGTAGTATTGGCGCGTGTCGGCGTAGCTGTTGCCGTCTTCGGCCATGTCGCCGACGGCGAATCCGAAAGCGACGCCGGAGGCCACCATGTGCTTCATCATCGAGACGGTGGGCTCCAGGGGATCCACGGTCCAGACGCCGCGGTTATGCCCCTGGCTGTCACTCCACGCGGAAAACTTGAAATCCACCTCGCGGTCGGGCGCGGTGTGGAAATGGGCCAGCCCGCTGAGCGGCGAGCCGTCGGGGGATGTGACCCGGTAATAATATTCGCCCTCGGGCGTCAGGCCGGTGAGCACGGCCCGCTGGAACCAGGTGCCGCCCCCGCTGGCCGTCCGCGTCATGGGCTCGGTTTGCCCGAGTGAAAGCGTTTCGCCATAGGACACGGCCAGTCCGGTGTTTTCGGCGGTTTCGACCATGATCACGATGCCGTCGGTGCGCACGTTTTGAAGATAGGGCGGCGTGAGGATGGTGACGACGGGAGCGCCGGTCACGCTCACCGTTTGAACCACCACCGGATCCGATGTGGCGCCATGCTCGTCGCGCGCCCGCACCGTGATCGGGTAGTTGCCGGGGTTCTTCCAGACATGCTCGAGGAGCAATGGCTCGCCGGCCGGACGGCGCTCGCTGGTCGATGACAACCCGTCGCCCCAGTCGACGATCACGGCGACTTCATCCGCGTCCTCATCCGTGGCCTGAAACGAAAAGGCGACGGTTTCACCGGTGCCGGCGGAAGTGGGACCGGGCGATCCGGGAGCGACGCCAGGCGGCCGGTTGTCGGGATCGGAGGGAACCGGGGCGCCGAGCGCGAGGGCCTCGGTTTCGCTGAGCGGGGAATCGTAGATCTGGACGCGGCTGACATGCAGCAGGGCGTCCTCCGCGTTCTCGTCGCAAAAGAGCAGCAGGAGGTTTTCGTTGGCGGTGCTGGTCAGCGAGTGGCGGCCGTTCAGCGCCTGCTGGTTATGCCGGAATGTCCAGTGGCTGCCCTCGTCGTCGGTCACGACGCTGAGGAAAGAGGACGCCGGCGCGCCGCCGTCGATGTTGGAGCCGATGTCGGCCGAGAAGACGATGCGGTACCAGTGTCCGGCCGGGAGTGTGGACGTGGAGTACGCGAGATCGCCCACGCCGAGGGTGTTGGACGGGCTGATGAAATAATCCCCGTCGTTCGTGTTGGCCGGATTCGTCTGGAACAGGGTGCGCCACTGATGGTCGCTCTCGGCCGGCAGCCAGAGATCGAAGACCAGCGTGTATTCGTTCACGTACACCGTGCTCCCGCCGTTGGGCGCCAGACCAGGCCGGCAGCGGAAATGGCTCCCGATCCCGATCGCCACCGCGCCGTCGCCGCTCCCGTATCCATCCACGGGTGTGGCGTCTCCCGCCAGCTCGAGCGGCTCGCCCACCGTCGCTTTCCCCAGGTCCGCCGGATCGTCGAAATCCCATTGACCGACAAGCGCCGCCATGGCCGCGCCCGAAAGCCAGAGGGACAGGAAGCAGAGGCGCCGCAGACGGCGACCGGATGGAGCAAAAGAGCAAGACGGCATTGAGTCGGGACCGGGGATCGGGGATGAAACGCTGGAGAACGAAACGCCCAGAGTGTGGAGAACGCGGTCAAGATCAACGGAAAACGGCTCCGCCACGGGCGGGGGCTCAGGGAGCCATTCGTGGTCTCGCTCCGCTTACCGATGGTCGGGAAGTTCTGTTCGTCGCCATCGTATTCTTGACGTCCCGGCAAATTGCCGGAAAACCCGAATCATGGCCACAACGTCCAAAACTCAGCGACTGGAGGTTCGCGTACCGGTCGCGTTGAAAAAGGTTGTTCAGCATGCCGCCGACCTCCAGGGACGCTCCTTGACGGACTTCGTAATCGCAAGTCTCGACAAGGTGGCGCGGGAGACGATTCGTGAACATGAAGTGATGACCTTGAACGCAAGGGACAGCCTTCGCGTGGCCAAACTGCTCCTCAATCCACCCCGGCCAAACGCAGCTCTCAGGAAGGCCGTCGAGAAGCACCGCAAATCGGTCATCAGGCAATGAATGCGTTCCGTTCGGCTCGCGGTCGAGGGCCGCGGAGGGATTCAACGGATCGCTGAAGAGAAGCTCATTTCGCGAAAGGCGTCGATGCGATCCTCCGGCCAGCCGGAGGTGGCGAGCCAGTCATCGACGTCGCCGTGTTTGCCTGGCCAGGTGAGCAGGCGTTGTTCGGTGGCGCGATGGCGCAGGGCGGGATCCGGCAGGGATTCGAGGTCGGCCATGACGGCGGCGAGGTTGCCGGGGTGGCGGTCGGTGGCGAAGCGGATGGCGGCGCTGTTCTCGACGGGCGCCGTTCCCTCCCGCACCAGTTCCCAGCCCGCGCCGGGTTCACGCTCCTCGACGGCTTGCAGCAATTTCCAGACATCGGCTCCGTTCGTCAGGGTGGCTTGCGGACTGAGGAGAAATTCGCGCGCCAGGGCCGCCGGATCCGCGGTCGTCTGGCAATCGGCCGTGACGAGTTCCGCGAGCAGATGGTTTCCCTGAGCGCCGATGACTTTTTCCTCCGCGTAACGGCGCCAGCCCTCGGGATCGATCCGGGGCCAGGCTTGTTCGTAAATCGTGGCGATGGTCAGGCCGGGATCGCCGCCGTCTCTCACACGAACCTCTCCCGAGGGCAGGCGTTCGCGCCGTGGCCAGCGTTTGATCCAGGAATCGGCCAAGGCGCGCAGTTCCTGGATTTCCTCCAGCGTGGTCACCTGCCGGCTGAACATGGTGGCGATGCTGCTATTCTCGGAAAGCGATGACCCCGGAGTGAACTGTGCCAGTTTGGCCTTGGCCAGCGCCACCACGTTACCAGGCCTGGCCCACGACTCGAGTGGAATGTGCCCGCCCAACGGCGCCCACGATTCACGGGTTTCCCTGGTAGCCATGATTTCCGAGAACCAGGCGCCGGCCTCGTCGGGACGGGTCGCGAACCAGACGCCGGCGATGTCATTGAGCCATTCCCGCCAGTCTTCCTTGTTCGCAATGCGGAAGCGATCCCTTGCCCATTCGAGCGCGGCGGCGCCGTCATGTTCCGCCCAGTGGAGGCAGAGCAGGCGGAGCAGGGAGGTGGGCGCGGGATCCGCGATCCCGTAAGCCTCGTCGCAGATCGCGGGAAAGGCTTCCGCAGGCAACCGGCGGATTTCTTCGTCCACTGCTGGCAGCCCCTCGACGGTGGCGGCCAGCGCGAGCCAGCGTTCCAATCGGGCCGCGGACGATTCGCCGGCAGGAGTCGGAGACGAAGAGATGGCTGAGGCCGCGACCATTTCCTCCGCGGTTTCAGTCCGCGGGAGTGGCGCCGCCGTTTCCACCCGCGCGTGACGGGAAGCGAGCGAAGCAACCAACGCGGCGAGAGCCGCGGCCACGAGCGCCGAACTGAAGAAGGCGAGAAGAAACCGTTTCATGGGGGAGTGAGTCGCCGGTTGATGGTTTCGAGGCGCGCGGATGACCAGCCGGCCTGAGGGAGCCACTCCATAGCTTCCGCCGGCTCGGCCTCATGCCAGCGGCGGAACAACCCGATGGCCAGCGGCTCGCGGAGCGCGGGGTCGGTGATCGCTTCCACCGCCTGGAACATGGCCTGTCTCAAGGCCGGATCGCTCTTGATGAGCGAAGGCATATTCCCTTGCAGACGGCGGATGATCACGTGCCGGGCGGCGTCACCGGTCCCGTCCGCGGGGCATTCCGCCTGGAGAAACTCCACCAACTGCGGCAGCGGGCCGTTCCAGGTCGTCGCGACCATGCGCCATCTTTCCTCCAGCGGCACGGGGCTTGGGAGGGCGAGTGCATCCTTCAGGCGGGCCTGGTAGGCCGGGACGTCTTCGCGGGCTTCGCCTTCATTCCATAAACCCACGCCAGCGCGTGTGGTCAGCCGGCCGTAGAATGCCGCAGCGCTGTCGTCCGGCTGCGCCTGCTGCCAGGCGGTGGCGGGTTCCGGGTGCGCCGATTGCCAGCGCCGGACGATGCGCGACAGAACCTCCGGTTCCAACCGGCCCGCTGCCACGGCTGCTGCCACGCCATCGGCCAGGATGGTCCAGTTTTCCTCGGGCCAGCCATTCCTCCAGCGTTCCATGCCCGAATCGTCGGCCAGCGCCTGGATCAGCGAGCCCTGTTCGGCCGGCGGGAAGTGGAGGAAAAAGCGGAGGCCTTTCTCGGGATCGGCGCGGGTCAGGGATCTGACGCACTGTTGGGCCAGACTCTGCAAACTATCATAACCGGTCCCCAAGGTTTGCCCGGCACGGTGTTGCTGAAGCACCCATTGCGACACTTCTTCCATGTCCAGCTCGTTCCATTGATGGAAAACGCTCCAGAACCGGTTCTCCGTCCAGGGTTCGGCGCGGTATTTCACCAGAAAGTCCATGGTGGCGCGCGGGTTTTGATCCCCCCATTGCTTCAGCAGCATGGCCATGACGCGAGGTTTGGTGTGCTCGGATAATCCCTCCACGGCGAGGGCGACCACCTGTCCCATATCCGCCGCATCCGGCCGTTGCAGGATCGCGTCCAGAGTCACCGTCGCGCGGAAATTCGCCGGCAGGCGGCCAAGGCGTTCCAGCGCGGCGAGCAGCGATACCTGACCATTTGCAGACGACAACTGACGAGGCGCGCGCGGGCCGGAAGTCGCCGCCTCCGAAGTCGCGAGTGCCGCGCCGGAGGCCGGCGGAGTCACCGGTCTGGACGCCGTCGCCACCGCCCATCCCAGCCATGATCCAAGCACCGCTCCGGAAATTGCAGTCGCCGGGCGCGCCGCAAGCGCGCGCCACCAGCCTGTCAGCCACCCGGCGCCAGCGGTGTCGGCCACGGCCGCCGCCGACACCTTGGCGGCCAGTCCGGCCGGCGCCGCCTCCACTGTGCGGCCGCTCAGCCACGATGCCAAAGCTGCGGCCGAAGGCACGGCCATTTTCCTGCGCAAGCGTTCGCGCAAGTTTTCCAGCGCGCGTTCGAGCCGTTTTTGCGCGGCTTCCGGGCTGACGGCGAGAGTGGTGGCGATTTCCGAGGTGCGCCGGTCCTCGAAATACCGCAAATGTAGCACGGCGCGGTCTTTTTCCGGCAGCGAGGCCAGTGCTTCATCGAGAACCGGGGCGAGCGTGGTCCACGAGGGCGGTTCAGGATCGGCATTCATGGCGACAGTGGCCTCTTCGCGCAGGCGGCGGCGTTGCTCGTTTCGCAGGTGATTCAGCGACTGCCGCACGGTCTGACGGTGCAGCCAGGCGCCGAGCACGATGCCGCCCGGCAGCGCCTCCGCCCGGCGCGCCAGTTGCAGGAATACCCCCTGCGCCACGTCCGGCGCCGCGTCCCGGTGCGCGCCGAGCCGTCGCACGGCCGTGGAATGCACCATGTCCATATGCCGGGTCACCAGCGCTCGGAAGGCCGTTTCGGATCGCTCGCGCGCCCAGGCCCGCAACAGCCGCGCGGTCGGAGCGTCTCTCCAAGGGTCGGATTCGTCCATCTCACCGCAATATCACCGCCGGCAGGGCCGCTTCCGACAAAAAACAGTCACAGGAAGCTCGAAATCCTCATCCGCTCAACGCCAATAGCGCTCCTTTGGGGATCAACCGCGAATGGACGCGAATGGACGCGAATGTATGTATGGCTCTCAATTTCAGTAAATTGCAGCACGTGGAGGATTCTCATCATTCGCGTTCATTGGGGTTCATTCGCGGTTTGTTGGACCGTATTGCGCTTGGCGCGAATCCGTTTCCGCGAGTTTCACTTCCGCCCAATTCAGGTCGTTCTCGTCCATGCCGGCCAGGAATGCGTCCAGTTCGGGCGCGGGAAGATGGGTTCCGGCGTGCAGGATCACTTTCCGCAACAGAGCCACTGTTGTGTCCATGGCAGCTCGCGGCCAGTCTGACACGGATGCGCAAGACCGTTGGGTGCATGGAGCGGGACGCGCCGCCCTGGCCGAGACCGGAAACGCGCAACCGGCGGCTGGACTCCAGATTTCCGGCGTCGTCTTTGCCTGGATTGGCGCGTTGATCTGCGCGAAAAACCTGACTCAATGAGATCGGCTTCGGCAAATCATGGAATCCGGAGACGGCATACCCTCATGAAGAACCTTCCGGTCACCCTGCTCATCGCACTTGCCCTGGCGCTGTGTGCCGTCTGCGTGGCCCAATGGCGCCGCGAGTCTGTTTATCGCCACCGTCTGGCCGAGGCCGGCGCGCTGCTCAAGGCGGAAGTGGAGGCGCGCCGGGAGATCGCCGGGAAAGCGGCCGGTTTCGAGCAGGAAATCGCGCGCCTCACGCAACTCCGCGCCGACACCGAGGCGAAACTCGTCGAAGTGACCGATGAACTGACGGCGACGCGGCAGCGGATCGCCGGCGCCGGCGCGGAAGCTGCCGAGCACGCCCGCGCGGTCGAGGCCCAGAATGCCGCCATCGTGGAGGCGAACACGCGGCTGGAAGCGGTCACGTCCGAGCGCGACCGGCTTGTCGAGGAACTCAACCGCCGCACGCGTGCCTACAACGAGCTGATGGCCCGCCAGAACCGCGGTGCGCGCTGAGGCGCCGCGTCATTCGATTTCCAGCAACACCGGGCAGTGGTCCGATCCAAAAACCTGCGGCAGGATCCGGGCGCCGCGCACACGCGTCCACAAGTGTTTGGAGACGAGCCAGTAGTCGAGCCGCCACCCGATGTTCCGGGCGCGTGCGTCGCTCCGGTACGTCCACCACGAATAGTGCCCGCGTTCGCCCGGATGCAGCTCCCGGAACGAGTCCAGGAATCCCTGCTGGAGGAGCGAGCCGAAGCTGCTTCTTTCCTCGTCGGTGAATCCCGCGTTGCGCCGGTTTTCTCGCGGATTCGCGAGGTCGATCTCCTCGTGCGCGCAGTTGAAATCGCCGCAGACGAGCACCGGTTTTTTCTTGTCCAGCGCGCGCAGCCAGCTCTTGAACGCGCTGTCCCACTCGAGGCGATACTCGAGCCGCGTCAGACCGCGCTGCGAGTTCGGCGTGTAGACGGTGACGATCTGGAAATCGGGGAATTCGGCGACGATCAGCCGCCCTTCGCTGTCGTGCGCCGCCTGCCCCATCCCCTGCCGCACACGGAGCGGCGCGTCGCGCGTCGCCATCAGCACGCCGGCATACCCCTTCTTCGCCGCCGGGTTCCACGTCACATGATAACCGTCGAATACCGCCGCATCCACATCGCCCGGCAACGCCTTGATCTCCTGCAAACACATGGCATCAGGCTTCTCGCGCTCGACAAACTCCGCCAGCCCGCCCCGCAGCGCCGCGCGCAGACCGTTCACGTTCCAGGAAATCAGTTTCATTGGTCACTCGTCATTGGTCATTGGTCATTGGTCATTGGTCATTGGTCATTGGTCATTGGTCATT
>CAZYHO010000015.1:0-3782 GCA_964647495.1 uncultured Akkermansia sp.
TTCGAGGCCGCCACCCAGCGCTGGCGCCACCAACTTCCCGAGCCGCTCGCCGCCGCCGGCAACCTGCCATCATGGCTAGGCCCCGGTCAGGCGCTCTCCGCCACTCCCACCGCCTCATTCACCATCGAGCCGGTCGATCCCAGCCTCGAAGCCCGCTACTACCACCAGGACCACATCGGCTCCTCCAGCGTCATGACCGACGCATCCGGCCAATTGGTCTCCGAAACCACTTACTATCCCTTCGGACATCCCCGTCACGAATACGAGCCGCGCGGCATGCGAGAAGCCTACGGCTTCACCCAAAAGGAACGCGATGCGGAAAGCGGGTTGCATTATTTTGAGGCGCGATTCTATGCCTCAAACATTGGAGTGTTTATGTCTTCCGATCCTCTGAAATGTAAAACCGTCGGATACTTAGTAAAATACCCTCAGCAGTTCAACCCTTATTCATACTGCCAAAACCGTCCTATGTATTTTACAGATCCGACGGGTTTGTCAGAAGAAGCAAGGACACGCCTTGAGACCGTTATCCAAGCAGCGCAAGAATCTTACGGAAACAGGCCAAGCGGGGCGACTGAGTGCAACGGAGGAACTCAGCAGGTTATGCAATCTCTAAATGCACCTATGGTTCAAGGAACGGCCAACCAAATGTATGACCAATTGACCGCGCAGGCCAGCCAACAGAATGGACAGTATCGTCAAGTTTCAGGGCAAGAAGCTCAAGAGCTAGCTAATCAAGGTACGTTAGTAATTGCAGCTCAAAAAAATACAGGATCAGAGTCAGGACATGTTTCCCCTGTCGCACCCGGCCAAACATCCCCCAGTTCTCGACCCAGGTTCTCCAACGGCAACAATCCAATGATTGGAAACATTGGAAACGACTCGTCCGCAACCGCGACCTGTAACCCAAATACTTCAACGCAAAAGGCCAGCTGCGTGTTCTCGAACAGAGAGTCGTTCACCGATATATCATACTTTACACCTAATATACAAATCAATGTATCTGCGTCCAGTCCGAATGGCTCAACCGAGGTAATTCGACAGAACCAGCCAAACACAGCAACAACTATTCCGCAACTGAATCAGTAAGATAATTTAGTCAATCAGAGTAAATGCTAACGGACTGGTCATAGAAAATGATACAAGTTTCTTATGGATTTAACCGCGGCCACTTCAATTACGAATACTCGAAGTTTTCCATTTCATGTCCATGAACCTCATCCCATGCCTCCTCCTCAGCCTGAGCACACATGCGGCGCTGCTGGCCCTGCCCGCGATTCCCGAGCCGCCGGCGCTGGTTTACGGGAGCATCACCAATGACGCCGGCCGGCCGGTGACGGTGGTTTCGTCGCTGGTCTGGCAGGTGACGGACGGGAGCCTGAACCGGAGTTACACGTTGGCGGGAATGCCACCGGTGCGCGTGGTTCCGGTCGAAGCGGCGGGTGGCGGGGAAGGCGGCACTTTCTACGTGCTGGAAATTCCGCTGGCGACGGTGCAGGTGCGCTCCGCTGCCGGCGGGACGGAGCGGCTGACGCTTTCCGATCGGGCGATGGAACGGCCGGCGCCTGGCGCGGCCGTGTCAACGTGGACGTTGACACCGCTGGTCAACGGGCAGGCGGCCGTCATTCTGCGGATCGACGGCGTGACGCCGGCGGCGGGGACGACGAGTTTCACGCTTGATCGGAGTGCCGCCATTGGCCCGGGCCGCCGGGTGCGGGTGGACCTCCAACTCGTTCGCCCGCCGGGGTACGCTGAGTGGGCCGCGGAACACTTCGACGACGACGCCGCGCCCGAAGCGGAACCGGCGGCGGACCCGGACGGCGACGGCGTGAGCAACAACCACGAACGTCTCGCCGGCACCGACCCGCTCGACAGCGCTTCCGCTTTCCTGATCGCTGGATTCCAGCGCGCCGGAGGGGAGGGTGCGCTGACCCTCACCTGGCACAGCGTGGCAGGCAAAACCTATCGTATCGAAGGTTCGGCCACTCTGGCCAAAGATTCCTGGCAGCCCGTGGCCACGGTCGTCGCGCAAGGAGCACAAAGTTCCCATCCAGTGCCTGCACCCGCGGAGGGTGGGCCGCGTTTCTATCAGGTGCGCGTCATGCCGTGAGCGTTCCGAGAACGCCGTCTTCATGTTTCGCGTCATTTACTGCGTTCGACAAACAAGACAGAGAAACAATGCCACGGGCACAACTCCATTGCGACATCCGAGTTTATGAAAACACACCCCTCCCGGTCTCGGAACCGGCGTCGAGCCCATTGAATGCCGCGTGGCCGGCGTTCCGGACTGTGACAACGTCAAGAATGGGGCTGTCCCCAATCCGACTGTGCTCTCCCTGTTGCCCTGCGCGAAGGATTCTGTAAGCGTGCCTCATGATGATTCGACTTTCGCGTTTTTCGATGGCCGCTCTGCTGTGCGGCCTGCTGGCGGCCGCGGGCATGGGGACGGCGGCATGGGGGCAGGAGCCGGGCGGTTTGCCGGCGGGGTTGAAAGTCGTGCGCGATCTCGACTACGGCGGCAGCGGCAATGCGCGGCAGAAGCTGGACCTTTATCTGCCGGAGGAGCCGGCGAAGGCGCCACGGCCGCTGATCGTGTTCATTCATGGAGGCGGCTGGGAGGGCGGGAGCAAGGAGGACGGAAAGGTGATGCTGCCGCTGCTGGCGGACGGGGTGTACGCCGGCGCGTCGGTCGGTTACCGGCTGAGCCGCGAGGCGACATGGCCGGCGCAGATCCACGATTGCAAGGCCGCGCTGCGCTGGCTCGGCGCGCATGCGGCCGAACACGGGTGCGACCCGAAACGCATCGCGGTTTTCGGAATCTCGGCCGGCGGGCACCTGGTCAGCCTGCTCGGCACGAGCCAGGGGGTCGAGTCGCTCGACGGCCGCGTCGGCGTGGCTGATGGCGCGAAACCCGGCGCGGCGCCCGCGCTGGCCGCCGTCGTGAACTACTGCGGCGTCACGAATTTCCTGACCTTTCCCGGCAAGGGCAGCGTGATCGACGCGGAGGACATGAATGGACCGATCGCGAAACTCTTCGGCGGCCCCATGAGCCGGCACCTGGATGCGGCGAAGCTGGCGTCGCCGGTGACGCACGTCACGGACGACGACCCGCCATTCCTGCACATCCACGGCACGAAGGACACGCTGGTCCCGTACGCGCAGGTCGAGGAGTTCGATGTCGCGCTGGAAAAGACGGGCGTCAGCAGCACGGTGCTGACCGGCCGCGACGGGCCGCATGTTTTCGCAAGCGAGGATCTGTTCCGCAAGTTGCGCGTGTTTCTCGACCAGCGCCTGCTCGGCGCCAAGGAGACCGTCGCAGAAGGACCGGTGGACATCAGGTAGCGGCCGCGGCCCGGGCGGCGCCGCCACCAGCCAGAGATCCGTCACCCTGTGGTAGTGCCATCGCTCTTGAGAACGAATCGCAACAAATTTTTCACCTCACAGGGTGACAGACGAATTAGGAGATGAACGTGATCAGTTGGGTGGCGGCACGCGCGGAACCTCGAGGGGAAAGTTTTCCGAACCGGGGAGCGCAGGACGCGGGTTGTTGTGGCGCCGTGCGGGTCGCGGCGAGGGTGGCTGCGGTGTGACCGAGCCGAAGGACCCTGGGACTGTGTGCGGGAGCCGAAGCGCAGCGGAGACGGCTGAAGGCAAATCGCCGCTCTCGTGGGAGAGGAGGCCACGGGGAGCGGGCTTCCGTGGCCTTGGCCGGGGTCGTCCCGGGAGAGTCGCCTCGCTCTGGAGGGCAGTGATGCGCACAGCAGAAGTTCCCGGGGCCATTC
>CAZYHO010000015.1:3882-15447 GCA_964647495.1 uncultured Akkermansia sp.
CCGGGGCCATTCGGCTGGCGCGCATACCGGAGAACACGAGTCGCGTATCCGACATCTGCACCATTCAAGCCCTCCCGGGGTGGGGGACAGACCCCACAGGCGATCCCCGGGGTGGGGGACAGACCCCACAGGCGATCCCTGTTACTCTTCCATATTCCCGACGCGATCCTCGCAGGTTTTTCGGTGGGAGGGGATTGGAATCTCGGAGGTTCGGGAGATCGGGGCGTCGGGGGTCGAAAGTCTGGGAGGGCGAAATATCCGGGGATCGCGGAGGTCCGGACTGCTTTTTTTGTGTGGTGAGACCGGTGTGGAGCGGCCAATCCGGCGGTATTGGGGAGTGGCGGGCAGTTTTTTCCTTGCCCCGGAGGGCGGTTTTTGCCACGGTGCGACTCAAGATGGAGGGAAATCGGCCGGATTGGAAGCGCGATGCAGAAGCGCAGCTTATCCAAGCGCAGCGCGCATCGAATTTCCTCAAATCGAAAATTTCGCTTGTGAGCTTGTGAAAAATTTCACAAACTCGATCATCCGACTGGGGCGAGTGAGCCCGGGAGGATTATTTTTGACTGAATATGGCCAATTTTTTTCCTCGATGGAGCAACTTGTTGCCGCTGTGGGTGATTGTGGGGGTGCTCACGATCGGCGGGGTGGTGACGGCGGGGGTGACGTATTATTTTACGCCGAAGTACACGCGGGTCGGGTACGCGCCGAGCCAGCCAGTGCCGTTCAGCCACAAGATTCATGCGGGGCAACTGGGGATGGACTGCCGGTACTGCCACAGTTTTGTGGAGGAGTCCGGGCACGCGAATGTGCCGGCGACGCAGACGTGCTGGAACTGCCACCAGCATGTGAAGAAGGACAGCCCGAATCTGGCGAAGGTGGCGGAGAGCATCGAGACGGGGGAGGCGATTCCGTGGGTGAAGGTGCACAAGGTGCCGGACTACGCGTATTTCAACCACTCGGTGCATGTGAACCGCGGGGTGTCGTGCGTCGAGTGCCATGGGCGGGTGGACGAGATGACGGTGGTGAGGCACGACCAGTCGCTGTCGATGAGCTGGTGTCTGGACTGCCACCGGTCGCCGGGGGACAAGCTGCGGCCGCTGGACCAGGTGACGAATCTCGGGTGGAGTCCGGAGGGGGTGGACCGGAAGTCGCTGGGGGAAAAACTGAAGATAGCGTGGAAGGTTCACCCGCCGGAGTCATGCGGGGCCTGCCACCGTTGATGGCGCCGGGTGGCGCCGTCTGAACTGTTCTCGCAACACACTGATTTTTCTTAACGCATTCGATGAGCAAGCGCCTTTGGGAGCACCCCGCCGAACGTCCCGCGAGCCGGAAGTATTTCCGGAGCCTCGGGGAACTGGACGACACGCCTGAATTCCGGGAGTGGGTGGAGCGCGAGTTTCCGCAGGGGGCGGCGCTGATGGCGGACGAGGAGGATGCGGGGCAGTCGCGGCGTGATTTCATGAAGCTGATGGGGGCGGCGACGGCGATGGCGGGGTTCGGGATGGCGGCGTGCCGGCGGCCGGAGACGCGCATTTTGCCGTACTCGCGGAACGTCGAGTGGGTGATACCTGGAAAGGCGCTGTATTATGCGACGGCGATGCCGCGGGCGGGCGGGTGCACGCCGCTGGTGGTGACCACGCACGAGGGGCGGCCGACGCATTTGCAGGGCAACAGCCTGCATCCGGAGAGCAACGGATCGGTGGACGGATTTGCGCAGGCCTCGGTGCTCGATTTGTACGACCCGGACCGCGCGCGCGAGTTCAAGCATCTCGGGAAACGGACGACGCGCGACGCGTTTCTCGAATTCCTCGATGCCCACAAGGTTTCCCTGGCGGCCGAGGGCGGCAATGGGCTGGCATTCCTCGTCGATGCGATCACCTCGCCGACGCGCGACCGCCTGCTCGCCCAGGTGACCGCGAAGTACCCGCAGGCGAAGGTGTACCGGTACGAGGCGCTCGATTTCGACGGCGCGCGCGAGGCGACCACGAAAATCTTCGGCCCCGGCGTGCTGCAAGTGCCGCACTTCAGTGTCTGCGAAAAGATCGTTTCGCTCGACTGCGATTTCCTCGAACTCCATCGCCCGAAGCCCAGCACGGTCTCGCGATTCATGAGCGGGCGCCGCGCCATGAAACCGGGCGACCCGATGAACCGGCTCTACGTTTTCGAAAGCCGCTACACGCTGACCGGCGGCATCGCCGACCACCGCCTGCGCGTCCATGCCAGCCAGATCATGAAAACGGCGGTCGCGCTCGCGAAAGCGGTCGCGCAAGCCACCGGGGACAGCGCGCTCGAGGCCGCCGCGGCCGCCGCGACGCTTTCCGGCGACTACCAGCCGCGCGCCGATTACGAGGCGTTCATCGCCGAGACGGCCAAAGATCTTGCCGCCAGCAAGGGCGGCCGCGCCATGGTGCTCGCCGGCCCGCAGCAGCCGGCCGCCGTGCACGCGCTCGTCGCCGCCATCAATACCGCCCTCGGCGCCTACACCGCCGCGCCCGGCAGCCCGGTCCCGCCGCTCGAACTCCAGCAGACCCCGCCCGCGCCCGCCGGATCGCTTGCCGATCTGGCCGCGGCCGTCAGCGCCGGCTCGGTGAGCACGCTCGCCATTGTTTCCGCCGCCGATCCGTGTTACGACGCGCCGGTCTCGCTCCGCTGGGCCGAGCTGCAAAAATCCATCCCCACCGTGATCCACGTCGGGTTCCGCGACCGCACGGCCACCGCCCGCGCCGCCACATGGTCGGTGCCCGGCACGCATTATCTTGAGCAGTGGGGTGACGTGCGCTCGCTCAGCGGCGTGTATTCTGTCGTCCAGCCGATGATCCTCCCGCTTTACGGCGGCGTTTCGGACATCGAATTCCTCACGCTGCTCGCCAGTGACGCGCCCGTCGCGGTCAAGGTCGAGCCGCCGCCGCCCGCGGCCCCGATCAACGGATTGCCCCCGGAGGATTCCAAAGATCCCGGTTACCTCGCCGTGCGCGAAACATTCGCGCCACTCGCCCAGGGCGACGTGGACACCGCGTGGAGCGCCGCCCTGCGCGACGGCCTGCTCGCCGGCACCAAGTGGCCCGCCTTTGCCGGCGCCGCCCAGGCATCGGCCGTCACCGCGCTCGTCACCGGCTTCGCGGACACCGTGCCGCCGAACAAGGAAGCCTTCGAACTCACCCTCGTGCCGGATTCCAAACTCTGGGACGGCCGCTATATCAACAACGCCTGGCTTCAGGAAATGCCCGACAGCGTTTCCAAGGTCACCTGGGACAATGCCGCGCTCGTCAGCGTGCGCACCGCCACCGAACTCGGCATCGACAAGTACCTGCGCGACAAGGCGCAGACCATCACCATCGAAGTCGGCGGCGAAAGCCTCACCGTGCCGGTCATCCTCGCGCCCGGCCACGCCGACAACGCCATCACGCTGGCCCTCGGCTACGGCCAGCCCGGTACCGGCGCCGACGGGCCCGGCCGCGTCGGCGAAGGCACCGGCGTCAATGCCTACCCGCTGCGCGCCACCGCCTCCACGTACTGGCTTCCCGGCGTAAAAGTCACCGTGACCGGCAAGACCGTTCCGCTCGCCACCACGCAGGAGCATCACACGATGTACGGGCGCGAACTCATCCGCGAGGGCACCGTCGAGCGATTCCAGAAAGATCCCGCCTTCGCCACCACCGAGGGCATGGACAGCCACATCCCGCCCGATTTCACTTTCTACAAACAGCGCGGCCGCCAGGGCCAGTTCGGCGCGACCGGCGGCCTCTTCGGCACCACCGAGCACCTCTGGGACACCAAGCACCAGTGGGGCATGGTCATCGACCTCAATGCCTGCATCGGCTGCAATACCTGCGCGCTCGCCTGCCAGTCGGAAAACAACATCCCCACCGTCGGCAAACGCCAGGTCATCATCGGCCGCGACATGAACTGGATCCGCATGGACCGGTACTTCGCCGTCGATGTCGGCCCGGGCAAAGCCACCGAAGGCAAAGAATGGGAATACCCGGCCACCTCCGGCCCTGTCGCCGCCGGCGCCGGCGAAAACGACGACCACCACCACAACGGCCACGGCGCTCCGGCCCGTGAAATCGACGATCCGGAGATGCTCGTGCAGCCGGTCGCATGCCAGCACTGCGAAGCCGCCCCGTGCGAAACCGTCTGCCCGGTCAACGCCACCGTGCACAGCGAGGACGGCCTCAACCTCATGGTCTACAACCGCTGCATCGGCACCCGGTACTGCGCCAACAACTGCCCGTGGAAAGCCCGCCGGTTCAATTACTTCGACTACAACAAGCGCGCCGACATCAAACGCGACGATTCCACCCTCGACCTCCACCCGAACAACTACTACCTCGGCCCGTTAGGCGAGCTGAAAGACGACGCCAGCCTGCGCCTCCAGCGCAACCCGAACGTCACCGTGCGCATGCGCGGCGTCATCGAAAAATGCACGTACTGCATCCAGCGCATCGAGGCCGCCAAGATCGACCGCAAGAAATCCGTGCGCCGCAAGGCCACCGCCACCGGCATCGCCGATGACAACCTCACGCTCACCGAGGAAGACCTGCGCATCCCCACCGACTCGGTGAAGACGGCCTGCCAGGCGTCCTGCCCGGCCGGCGCCATCACATTCGGCAACCTGTGCGACAACGACAGCACCGTCTCCAAACTGCGCGGCAACACGGACATCGTCGGCGAGGAGCACGGACTGAAACCCCACCCGCGCAATTACCAGACGCTCCGGTACATCGGCTCCCGCCCGCGCACCAGTTACCTCGCGCGCATCAAGAACCCGAATCCCGCATTGCTCGCGGCCAGCCCGATCGAAAAACGCAAGGTCGGCCAGGCGTCCGCGCACATGTAACCCCGCCCGTTTTCGACCCACTTTCCGACCCACGCATCACGCATCATGGCCGCCACTCATCACGAGGAATCCCATCCGCCGCTCGACGGACCCAGTTCGCCGGCGCAGGTGTTGTTGCGGGAGCCGCTCGTTCTTCACAACAGGTCGTATTCCTGGATCACCGACCGGATCTGCGGGATCGTCGAAAAACCGCAGCCGAAACTCTGGTGGGCGCTCTTCATTCCGGCGGTCCTCCTTTTCCTGACGATGGTGTACCTCTTCGGGTACCTCATCTCGACGGGCGTCGGCGTCTGGGGCCAGAATCATCCGGTCGCCTGGGGATGGGACATCACGAACTTCGTCTTCTGGATCGGTATCGGCCACGCCGGCACGCTGATTTCCGCGATCCTTTTCCTCACGCGCCAGCGGTGGCGCACGTCGGTGGCGCGCGCCGCGGAGGCCATGACGATTTTCGCGGTCATGTGCGCCGGCCTCTACCCGGGACTGCACGTCGGCCGCGTCTGGATGGCATGGTTTCTCGCCCCCATCCCGAACAGCAACGGCATCTGGCAAAACTTCAAATCGCCCCTGCTCTGGGACGTCTTCGCGGTCTCGACCTATTTCACCGTTTCCGTGCTCTTCTGGTACCTCGGCCTCATCCCGGATCTCGCCACCCTGCGCGACCGCTGCAAGCCGGGCCTCAAAAAAGCGTTGTACGGCCTCTTCGCGCTCGGCTGGCGCGGCGGCAACCGCCAGTGGAACCATTACGAAATGGCCTACCTCATCCTGGCCGCCCTTTCGACGCCGCTTGTGCTCTCGGTGCACACGATCGTGTCATTCGACTTCGCCACCTCCGTGGTGCCTGGCTGGCACGCCACCATCTTCCCGCCGTACTTCGTCGCCGGCGCCATCTTCGGCGGCTTCGCCATGGTGCTTACGCTCATGCTCCCGGTCCGCGAAATTTACGGCCTCCAGGACCTGCTCACGTGGAAACACGTCGATAACATGGCCAAGATCATCCTGCTCACCGGATGGATCGTCGGCTACGCGTATCTCAGCGAACTCTTCTTCGCGTGGTACGGTGGCAACAAGTTCGAGCTGGACGCCTTCATGCTGCGGCTGAAGGACGGGCCGTACGTCTGGGCGTACGCGTCCATGATGTTCTGCAACGTGATATCGCCGCAGATATTCTGGTTCAAGAGCATGCGGCGCAACTGGTTCGTCGTCTTCGTCGTCTGCAACTTCGTCAACGCCGGCATGTGGTTCGAGCGCTTCGTCATCATCGTGACCACGCTGGCCCGCGACTTCATGCCCGGCGCCTGGGACCTCTTCCATCCGACCTGGGTGGACATCTGGACCTTCGTCGGAAGCATCGGGTTCTTCCTCATGAATTTCCTCCTCTTCGTGCGCTTCCTGCCGGTCATCGCCATCGCCGAGGTCAAAGGCGTCCTGGCGCAGTCGGATCCGCACGGCCGCGGCCGAGATGCCCGCTCGATCACCGAAGAGGAAGTGCGCGGCGAGCCGCCGCCCGCCGGCGCCGGCGATCCCTCGCCCGTCACCTCCAACCGTCCCCTTACCGCCTGATCCAGCCATGGCCGACGCTCCGCTCAAACGCACCCACGGTTACCTCGCCGAATTCGGCAGTGTGGCCGAGCTGTTCCATGCCGCCGAGAAATGCCGCGACGCCGGTTTCCGCTTCTGGGATACCCACTCACCATTCCCGATCCACGGCATGGATGACGCCATGGGCGTCAAAAAATCCATCCTCTCGCTCTTCGTCCTCATCGGCGGCTGCACCGGCGCCCTCACCGCCATGCTCCTCCAGTTCGGCACACAAGTCGGCATCTATCCGACCGTCGTTCAGGGCAAGCCGACCAACCTCTTCACCATCCCGGCCTACTTTCCGGTCACCTTCGAGATGACCGTCCTCTTTGCGGCGCTCACGTCGATCTTCGGGTGTTTCGCCCTCAACAAACTGCCGCGCCTCCACCACCCGCTTTTCAATTCGGATAACTTCAAGCGCGTCACCGACGACGGCTTCTTCATCTGCATCGAGCAAAAAGATCCGCAGTTCCACCCGGAAAAAACCCGCGCCTTCCTCCAGGAAATCGGCGGCCGCAACATCGAGCTGATCGAAGACGAAATCGCCTGACCCAACCCCTGACGCCGCACGACCGAACCAACGCCACCGCAGCCCATGCCCGTTCTTCGATCATTCTTTCTCGCTGTCCTGCTCCTCGTCCTTCTCGGGGTCGGGTGGGCGGGCTTCCGTGGCGATACCACCACCAAGCCGCCGCTCTACGTTTTCCCGGACATGGACGACCAGGCCAAGGTCAAGTACCAGGCTGAAAGCGACTTTTTCGCCGACGGCAAAGGCGCCCAAAAACCCGTCCCCGGCACCGTGCCGATGGGCCTCACCGTCGCCACCCAGCCGGTGGCCGCCGCAGCCGCCGGCGCCGGCGCCGCGTCCGCGCCGCCCGTCGCGCCGCCCGCATTCACGTTCACGGCCGGCACCGACTATTACCACACCGGCCGCTTCGGTGATTATTGGGGCGACGGACTGCCGTCCGAAGTGGCGCTCGATGCCGCGCTCATCCGCCGTGGCGCGGAACGCTATGGCATTTACTGCGCCGTCTGCCACGGTCACACCGGCGCCGGTGACGGCATCACATCGAAATACGGCGTACCCATGGCCACCGGCAATTTCCACCTCTCGATGTTCACCGACCGGAACGATCCGACCTACCGCACCGACGGCGCGATCTTTGCCACCATCACCTACGGAAAAGGCCAGATGGGTCCCTACGGCGCCATGATCCCGGTCGCCGACCGCTGGGCCATCATCGCCTACATCCGCACCCTCCAGCTCTCCAAAGCCACTACGGCCGAGGCGACCGCCGCCGCGCCCGCCACCGATGCCGCCACGCCGGCCGAACCCGCGCCGGCCGCCGCCACTCCGCCCGCTCCCGCTGCCGACAAGAATTAACCCGCCTCATGAGCCACCACTTCGTATCAGTTTCCACCCTGCCTGCCGGCGGCGAAAAGCTCGACCCGTCGAAGCTCGGGAAGTGGATCACTTTCCTCCGGCTCGGCGCGGGCATCGGGATTGTGCTCTCGGCGATCATTTTCCTCGGCGGCGGCGCGATCAAGTTCGGCGGCGCCGACTTCGTGACCGGCGAGCCGATCAGTTACAGCCTGCGCGACGTGTTCAGCTACTCGTGGCTCTTCGCGTTTTATCTTTTTTTCACGCTGGCGCTCGGCGGGCTCTTCTGGGTGCTGCTCCACAACGCCTCGAATTCGAGCTGGGGCGTTGTCATCCGCCGGCTGCCCGAAACCCTCGCCGTCCAGATTCTCCCGCTCTTTTTCATCGGCCTGCCGCTCCTCCTTCCCCAGGTCCGCGAAACGCTCTGGACGTGGATGCACGAGCACTCCGCCGCGCTCAAGTCCGGCGAGGCCGGCTCCATCAAGGACGCACTCCACCACAGCAATCACCTTCTCTACCACAAGTACGAATACCTGAGCGTCTGGCTCGGCCAATGGCTGCCGGGATTCATTCCGCGCTTCGGGTTTTACTTCATCGTGCTCGGGCTCGGCGCCTTTATCCTCCGCGGGTGGTCGCTCAGCCAGGACCACACCGGTGACGTGCGGCCGACGCTCAGCGCGCGCCGCCTCTCCAGCGGGTTCCTCCTTGTCTTCGCCGTCAGCCTGACGTTCTCGTCCATCGACTGGATCATGGGGCTGAACTACGCGTGGTTTTCGACCATGTTCGGCGTCAATGTCTTTGCCGGATCCGCGCTCGCGACCATGGCGCTGCTCATCGTCATCGCGGTCACGCTTCACGAAAACGGATACCTCAAGCGCGTCCTCACGCCCGAGCACACGCACCTCATGGGCAAGCTGATGCACGCGTTCGTCATCTTCTGGGCCTACATCGCGTTCAGCCAGTACTTCCTCATCTGGTACGCCAATATCACCGAGGAAACCCAGTTCTACGCCATCCGGAACACGGCAGGCTGGAACTACTTCAGCACGTTCCTCCTCACCATCGGCCACTTCTTCGTCCCGTTCCTCCTCCTGCTCCCGCGCGCCGCCAAGCGAAACTTCAAGCGCATCCGCGCCATCTCCCTGTGGATCATCTTTGTCCACATCTGCGAGATCTACTGGTTCATCATTCCCGAACGCGGTCCGAAACTCGCCGACCAGCCGGCCATCGTCTGGGCTGTCCTGCTCGACGCCGCCGCCTTCATCACGGTCGGCTGCATCGTCGCGCTCACTTTCCTCCAGTCCCTCGCCCGTCAGAGCCTCTACCCCTGCGGTGATCCGCGCCTGCAGGAATCCATCAACGTCGTCAGTTGACATCCCGACTCACCCCGATTTCACACTCATGGACGAATCCCTGGAAAATCCCATGCGGCGGTTCAAAGCCTTCTGGCTGGCCGCAGGCATGATCCTCCTCGTCGCATTCGCCGGCGTGGTTTATCGCGCCATCAATGCCCCGGACGGCGAACTGGACGACGGCGCCGCCGCCGTCCGCCTCGCCTCGCTCGTCGAATGGCGTGAGACCGAGGAAAAGGCCGTGACAGACATGGGCCTGACGTTTCACGGGCCCGAGGGCGGCCACCTGACGCGCGTCACGGTGCCGGACGATGTCATCGAAACCTCGCTGGCCGCGCTCAAGGCGAATCCGGCCCACAAGACAGAGCAGCTCATCCCCGGCAGCAAAACATTCATGGACCAGCAGTCGGCCACCCACGACCCCACCGAGTCCGCCTTTCTTTCGGAGTAGCCGCCGGCCATACCGTCCATTCATTTTCTGACACCACCCATGTCCCAAGAATCATCCACAGCCACCATCGAGCGGCCGACTCCCGAGGATTTGCGCGAGCGCGCGGCCCTCGACCGGTCGACGAAGATGCCGGTCCTCTTTTTCCTGACCAGCGGGCTGGTCTGGCTGCTGGTGTCGTGCGTGCTCGGTCTGGCGGCCTCGATCAAGCTCCACTCGCCGGGATTTCTCGATTTCGGCTGGCTGAACTGGATGAACTGGGGCCGGTTGCAGCCGGCGGCCTACAACTCGCTGGTGTACGGCTGGTGTTTTCAGGCGGCGATGGCGGTCGGCCTGTGGATGATGGCGCGCCTGTGCCGCCAGCCGCTGCGCAATCCGGTTACGGTCGTCGTGGCCGGCCACCTGTGGAACCTGGGCATCCTGATCGGTGTCGGCAACATTCTGGCGGGAGCGCAGGCGCCGGGCGAGCTGCTCGAGTTCGGCCGCACGGCGTGGCTGATGCTTTTCGCGGCCTTCGTGCTGATCGTGATCTGGCAGGTGTTGATGTTCGCGACGCGGCCGAAGGGAGCGGATTACGTGACGCAATGGTACGTGCTGGGGGCGGCGTTCTGGTTCCCGTGGCTCTTCCTCACCGCCAATCTCTTCACCTCGCCCGACACGCCTTCCGGATTGCACGCGGCCATGACCGCGGCGTGGTACGGAAATGGCGTGCTTTTCCTCTTCCTGGTCCCGATGGCCGTGGGCACCGCGTATTACCTCATCCCGAAAATCGTCGGCCGTCCGCTCCACAGCTACTACCTCGCCGTCGCCGGGTTCTGGTCGCTCGCGATTTTCGGCGGCTGGACCGGTCTTCAAAAACTCATCGGCGGCCCGCTGCCGACGTGGATCCCGGCGGTGAGCAGCGCCGCCCAGGTCATGCTCCTCATCCCGGTGATCTGCGTCGCCACAAACCACTTCCTCACGGCGCGCGGCCAGCACGGGCTGGTGCAAGTGAGCCCGACGCTGCGGTTCATTTTCGCCGGAGCGGTCTTTTATGTGGCCAGCCATGTCCTTGCAGCCTTTTTCGCGCTTGTGCCGGGGCTGAGCCAGTTCACCGCGGCGTGGGACGGGCTCCGCTTCATGCTCGTCTACAGTTATTTTTCGATGACGATGTTCGGGGCGATGTATTTCATCATGCCGCGCCTCACCGGCTGCGAATGGCTCTCGCCGCAGATGATCCGCATTCACTTCTGGGCGAACGTCTACGGCGGCTCCCCGATCGGCGTCTTCCTCATCATCGGCGGGTTCTTCCAGGCCAACGCC
The DNA here is from genome assembly GCA_964647495.1 of uncultured Akkermansia sp. GTDB lineage: Bacteria > Verrucomicrobiota > Verrucomicrobiia > Verrucomicrobiales > V1-33 > CAJBME01. Next base: position 14,787 of record CAZYHO010000015.1, read on the forward strand.
ACAAACGTCTGGAGCAACGGGTTCGGCGCCCTCTCCGACATGCTCAGCGGCGCTTACGTGGCCGCCACGCTCGGCTGGAGTTTCATTGTCTTCGCCAACTCCGTCTTTTTCCTGCACTTTGTGCTCATTGCCCTGCGGCTGGGCCGCCGCAGCGAGCGCGCCACCCTGCTCAGCGGCCCGGCCCATTACGACCACGCCCAGGTCGTCATCACCACCGAAGGAGCGGAAGCCTGATCGACCATGTCTCTGAATTCACTCATCCTCGGACTGCTCGTCACCTTCGCGGCCCCATGGCTGCTGTTGATCGCCAGGCCGTACGCCCAGCTCTCCCATCTCGCCCCTGTCCCGTACGACGAGGAGGCCGGCGATGAAACCTCGGGCTGGTTCCCGCCGTCCCGCGCCGCCAGCCAGGCGCGCGGCCAGCAGATCTATTTCAACCAGGGCTGCGCCCAGTGCCACACGCAGGTCATCCGGCCGCAGTACGTCGGCGGCGACGGTGACGAGTTCAAGCGCAACTGGGGCGCCGCGCAGGAAGCGCTCGCCCCGAGGCGCACGCGCCAGACATCGCCCTACGATTACCTTGGCGAATCGTTCGCGGCCATCGGCGAGCGCCGCCACGGTCCCGACCTCGCCAATGCCGGTTACCGGTTCCAGTCGAAAG
>CAZYHO010000015.1:15547-16826 GCA_964647495.1 uncultured Akkermansia sp.
TCCCTGGGCGGCGCCAAACCGGCGCCCGCCGCGCCAGCCACACCCGCCGCCGCGCCTCCCGCCGCGGCACCCGCACCCGCCGACCCTGCGCCCCCTGCGAAATGAGTTACGAATCACAGCCCGAGAACATCGACTATCGTTCCACCCTCAACGTGGCCCGCGTGCACAACGCCCTGGCCCGGGAGCATCCGGATCGTGTCGCGGAAAGCCGCCCGGTTTCGCTCTGGGTCGCGCTCGGCGCCATCGCCGTGACCGCGCTCGGATTCACGTTTTTCGGCGCGTACCGCAGCACCGGGGCCGACGGGCTGATGGAGTACAACCGGTTCGGCTCATCCTATCAGCCGCGCGTGCCGGATCCGCTCGTGCCCGAAACCACCGCTGATGACGGCAACCTGGCCGCCAGGGGGGAGAAAGTTTACAAGAATATGTGCGCTTCCTGCCACCTTCCCAATGGATCGGGCCAGCCCGGCACCATCCCGCCGCTGGCCGGATCCGAGTGGGTCGTCGGCAGTTCCGAACGCCTTGCCTCGATCGTTTCCTACGGCCTTACAGGGCCGGTCACCGTCAAAGGGCAGGTCTACAACGGCTTGATGGCCGCGCATGCGCCCCCGAAACTCACCCCCAAGGATCTCGCCGCCGTGCTCACGTACATCCGCCAGGCCTGGGACAACGGCGCCTCGGAGATCTCCGTGGAACAAATGACCGCTTACCTCGCCCGCACCAAAGGACGCCTCGCCTTCTTCACCGAAGCCGAACTCAAATCCATCCCCGAGGACCAGATGCTCGACCCCGCCCCCGAGCCCGCCCCCTGACTTCTGCTCACTGAACACCGAACCCGACCTCTCACTTGTGCTCACTGAACACTGAAAACCGCTTACTGAATACCGCTCACCGAGCCCGACCTCTGACCTCTGACCTCTGACTTCCGAATTTCCACCATGTCCGCCGCCGCACACGCCCACGATTCCCATGACCCTGGGCACGGTCATGATCACCACTACCAGTCGTTCTGGTCGAAGTACGTCTTCTCGACCGATCACAAGTGGATCGGGATCCAGTACGGAATAACCGCGCTCCTTTTCCTGGTGTTCGGCTTCATGCTCATGCTTTACATGCGCTGGAGCATCGCCAATCCCGAGCAGCCGCTGCCGGGATGGATGGTCCCGTTCATCGATATGCTCGGCGGCGGCGGCGCCGACCGCTGGCTGAACCAGGGCGCCGTGACCGGCGAGCATGTCGATGAACGGGACCATCCATCCCGGCAGCGGTTGCTCGGGAT
>CAZYHO010000015.1:16836-24420 GCA_964647495.1 uncultured Akkermansia sp.
CGGCGCCATGCACGGCACCATCATGGTCTTCCTGGGGGTTGTGCCTCTCGGATTCGCCGCCTTCGGCAATTACGTCACGCCCCTCCAGATCGGCGCGGTCGATATGGCGTTCCCGCGCCTCAACATGGCGAGTTACTGGTGTTTTTTCCTCGGCGGCGTGCTCATGCTCGTGAGCTTTTTCCTTCCCTCGGGGGCCGCCCAGTCCGGCTGGACGAACTACTCGCCGCTCGCCGGCATCACGCACGCCAACGAACCGTGGGTCTACTGGAACGGCCAGACCCAGTGGCTGGTCGCCATGGCCCTGCTCATCACATCCTCGCTGCTCGGCGCCGTCAACTTCCTCGCCACCATCATCAACCTCCGCGCCCGCGGCATGACGTGGATGCGCATGCCGTTCTTCGTCTGGGGCATGATGGTCACCGGCTTCCTCCTCCTCCTCGCTTTCCCGCCGCTCGAAGTCGCCGCCCTCATGCAGCTCAGCGACCGGCTGTTCGGCTCCAGCTTTTTCATGCCGACAGGCCTGGTCGTGAACGGCCAGATCTGGAATGTCTCGGGTGGCGGCAGTCCGTTGCTTTTCCAGCACTTGTTCTGGTTCCTCGGGCATCCGGAGGTGTACGTGATCCTGCTGCCGGCGATCTCGGTGGTCGCGGAGGTGATTCCGGCGAACACACGGAACCCGCTCTGGGGATACCGCAGCATGGTCTACGCGGTGCTCGTGCTCGGGTTCCTCTCGTTCATCGTCTGGGCTCACCACATGTACATCACAGGCATGGGCAGCGTGATCACCACGTTCTTCCAGACCACCACCGTCCTCATTTCCATCCCCTCGGTCATCCTCCTCACCTGCCTCATGATTTCCCTCTGGGGCGGCTCCATCCGCTTCACCATGCCGATGCTCTTCGCCACGGCCTTCCTCCCGATGTTCGGCATCGGCGGCCTCACCGGCCTGCCGCTCGCCTTCGCGCTCGTCGACCTCCACCTCCATGACACTTACTACGTCATCGGCCACTTCCACTACGTCGTCGCGCCGGGCGTGCTCTTCGGCCTCTTCGCGGGCATCTATCACTGGTTCCCGAAGATGACCGGCCGAATGATGAACAACTTCCTCGGCCACCTGCACTTCTGGCCCACCCTCATCTGCATGAACGTCGTCTTCGCTCCGATGATGATCCAGGGGATGCGCGGATTCCACCGGCGCGCCTACGACGGCGGCCAGTCGTTCCCGGAAATCGCCTATGACATGCTCCCGGAACAGCTCTGGTGGATCTTCGGGAAAAACAATTACCTCTTCCTCAACCAAGTCATGACCTGGGGCGCCTTCATCATGGCAGCCGCCCAAATCCCGTTCATCATCAATTTCTTCTGGAGCATCTGGGCCGGGCGCAAGGTGACTTCGGACAATCCGTGGAATGCCACCACCCTGGAGTGGAACACACCGACCCCACCGCCCCACGGCAATTTCACTACCGAGCCGGTCGCTTATCGCGGTCCCTACGATTACAGCCTGCCCGGCGCCGAAAAGGACTTCACCCCGCAGTGGGAAAAGGCCCCCGGCCAGCCCGAACCCGTCATCATGCCGATTCCCGCGGCCCATCATTGATCGCAGCCGCCACGCTTTCCGCCCATGGAGATTCCGTACACAGTCACCGCCCGTCCCGACACCGGTCTTTGGAACGCCAAGATCGGGATTTGGCTTTTCCTTGCCTCCGAAGTCATGCTCTTCGGCGGCCTCTTCTCCAGTTACGTCTTCCTGCGCGTCGGCGCGGATTACCCGTGGCCGGTGCGCGAGCTGGGCGTCCTCCCCGGCCTCATCAATACCATAGTCCTCATCGCTTCCTCGGTCACCGTCATCTTCGCCTGGGCGTTCCTCAAGATGCGCCAGTACGCGAAATATAAAGTGTGCATGGCGCTCACCTTGTTGTGTGCCCTCACCTTCCTCGGCATCAAAGCATTCGAGTACAAAGGGAAGTTCACCCACTGGGCAATCCGCCTCCCCGACGGCAGCGTGCTCGACGGCCACCACCCGAAACACAAGATCGACTTCCACGACGTCACCGCCATCAACGTCGACCTCCGCAAGGCCGAGGTGGGGTTCCTCGCAGGCGCCGGCCCGGTCGATGGCAATTTCAAATTGCCCGACGGCACGGTCGCCGAAACATACAAGGGCGCCCTGAAACGCCTCCGCGAATCCGCCGACAAGGGAGTCGTCCGCCTCACGGTCGAGGGGCCGCCGCTCAAACTCACCGCCGACCGCCGGAAAGTCGCGAGTTATCTCGGTAACGAACTCACGTTCCGTGACGGCACCCGCGTCGAAGGCAGGCTGGTCAACGACGCGATCACGCTCGACGTTTCCGGATACGACCTGCGCCAGGTCAAGGGCCTCACCCAGAACCTGGACGCTGGTGACAATGCGCTCGTCTGGAATTACATCGGCGAAGAGCACCGCCAGTCGTTCCTGAAACACAAGGCGGAGGTGCTCACGGAGTTCGAGAACGACAAGAACAAGGGCAAAGCGCAGGACGACCCGTCGCGCCGCCTCCCCCAAACCTACGGCGAAGTCATGCGTGCGGCGTTCAAGGGCGAACACCTCGGCCCCGACCCGAAGGCTCATGCCCATATCGAGGTCCCCGTGCCATCCAGTGAAGTCCACCACTTCTCGAACTACAGCCCGCACCTCAATACCTACTACGCCATCTACTTCCTCATGACCGGCCTGCACGGGCTGCACGTCATCGGAGGCGCCCTCGTCCTCGGCCACTTCTTCTTCTTCGGCCGCCGGCTCTACGAGACCAATCCCGAGCACCTCGCCAACCGCGTCGAGGTCGGCGGCCTTTTCTGGCACTTCGTCGACCTGGTCTGGATCTTCCTCTTCCCGGTCTTTTACCTGCTCTGAGCCGCCCCGCCCTCCATCGCCCCGCTTATTCCATGGATCATCATTCACACGACATAGCCAAACCCGCAATCGACCTGCACACGCCAGATCCGGCGGTAGTGAAGGAAATCCGGGCCAGCTTCAAGAAGTACATCGCCGTGCTCATCGTGCTGCTGGTAGGCACCGCCCTCACCGTGTATGTGTCCGACAAGGACTTCGGCGGCCACGGATGGAACCTGGCGGTCGGCCTGCTGATCGCGACGTTCAAGTCGGCGTGTGTCGCGCTCATCTTCATGCACCTGAACCACGAGCGCGGCGTGATCTACAAGTTCCTGCTCTTCACCATCGTCTTCTTCGCGGCCTTGATGTTCCTCACCGTCTTGCACCACTACGACCCGATTCATCACAAGTTCTAGGCGAGATAACCCACCGCGGTCGCGGCCACCCTTCATCGATGCCATGTCACTCAAATCGTTCCATATCGTCTTCATCGTGCTGGCGACGCTCAGCCTGCTGGGATTCGCGCTGTGGGCGTTCACCCGGGGCGCGACGGAGCACGGCAGCGGCCTCGGAATCATGGGAGGCATCAGCGCCCTCGCAGGACTGACGCTCGCGGTTTACGGCGTCTGGTTTATCGTTCGCAAATCCGGCCGTCTCATCGTCTGACACATCACCCTCATTGCCATGACTGACATCACTCAACTTCTGGCCTGCGCGACCTGCCGCGTCGATCCCGGATCCGCCATCAACCAGGCGGCGAACGGGGCGGTTTTCGTCATGCTGGGATTCATGGCGGTCGTGTTCAGCGGGTTTCTGGCGATGGTCCTCGGGTTTGTGCGGCGCCAGCGCGCGATGGAATCGGCCGCTGCGGCTGCGGCGGCCGGACTGCCACCCGAGCCGCCCGCGGGCGGCGCCACCACCGTTTTGTAACCACTGCTTTAATTACTACATACTGACATGGGCATTCTGAATCAATGGATGGGGATCGGCGAACTCGCCTCGGAGCACGGCGTGGTGGTGGACCAGTTGCTGGAGTTCGTCCACTGGTTCATGCTGATCCTCGGCGCCGGCTGGTCGCTGTACATTGCCGTCGCCATCTGGCGGTTCCGCCGCTCGAAAAGTCCGCGCGCCAACCACTACGGCGTGCGCGGCCACGCCACCACGCACATCGAAATCGGCGTCATCATCACGGAAGTCGTCCTGCTCCTCGGGTTCGCTTATCCGCTGTGGAGCCGGCGCGTCGATGACTTTCCGACCGGGTCGAGTGTCGTGCGTGTCCGCGCGATCGGCGAGCAGTTCGGCTGGTGGTTTCACTACTGCGGGCCGGACGGGAAATTCGGCGCGCACGATCCACGCCTTATCAACACGGGCAACCCGGTGGGCCTGGATATGAACGATCCGAATTCCAAGGACGATTTCGCCGAGTACAACACCCTCACCCTGCCGCTGGGCGAGAAGGCGATCGTAGGCATCACCTCGAAGGACGTGATCCACAATCTGGCCCTGGTGCCGATGCGGATCGCCCAGGACGCGACGCCCGGCAGCGAGTCGCACATCTGGTTTACGCCGCAGAAGGTCGGGGAGTGGGACATCGTGTGCGGGCAGTTGTGCGGCATCAGCCACGGGAAGATGCGCGCGACGCTGCAAGTCATCGCGCCCGCGGAGTTCGAAACCTGGCACAAGGAACGGGTCCCGGCGCCGGCGCCTGAGCCCGCCGCGCAGCAGGCGGCTGCCGACACCCGTGCCACGGACACGCTGGCCTCCGCCGCACGTTGATTGGCAGGACGCCGTCCCGCCTCGAGCCGTGTCCGAAGGTCCTTCATCCTCCTCGCGCTGGCTGCACCGGTACGCGGTGTTCATTGTGGCGTGGACGGTGCTCCTGATCTGGTGGGGCGCGGCGGTGACGACCGAGAACGTCGGGATGGCCGTGCCGGACTGGCCGCTCGCCTTCAACCGCGTGAACCCTGAAGGCTGGTGGGGGTTCCTTCCGCTCCTGCTGGAGCACGGCCATCGCTGGCTGGCCACCATCCTCAGCGGCTTGGTGATGATTCTTTTTTTCTGGGTGGCGGCGCGGCAGCCGCGCCGTGGCGCCGCCGGCGATCCGAGTGGACTGCCGCTCGGCATCGGCGAACTGATCGCGGTGATCGTGTTTTCCGTCGCCCTGGTCGCGGCGGTCGCCTTCAATCAATCGCCGAGGGTGCCGGACGAGGCGCGGCCGGTCTGGGGATGGATGGCCGTGGTGTTGGGAGTGGCGTGCCTTGTGTGGCTCGGCTGGTCGCTCGCGGTGCGGCGCTGGCCGCTGCCGGTGCGCTTGCTGGCGATCGTGTGGGTGGTGATCGGCGCACAGGCGATCCTGGGTGGAACGCGGGTGACGGCGGTCTCCGATGCGCTCGGCGTTTTCCACGGCAGCCTCGGGCAATTGCTGTTCTGCCTGTTGCTCGGAGTGGCGCTGGTGAGTTCGCCGCGCTGGCCCTCGCCGCAGTGGGTGCATGAGCCGGTGCGGCGGCGGTTTCTCGTGCTGACCGCGGTTTTCCTGGGCGCCGTGATCGTTCAACTGACGCTCGGCGCCAGCATCCGCCACACGCAGCGCATGATTCCGGCCGCTCTCGACGTCGTGACGACCGGCGGCGCGTTTTTTCCCCCGGCCGGGCGCGGCGACCTGTGGCTGATTTTCTCGCACAAGGCGTGGGCGTTTGTCGTGCTTGGCCTGGGCGTGCTGCTCGCCGGCCAGGCCAGGCACGGGCTCGCGGCGCACCCGGGTTTGCGGCGGCTGGCGCTTGCGCTGCCCGCGCTGATCGCCGTGCAGGTCGCGCTCGGTGTTTCGGTGCTGCTGGCCATGGACCGGTTCAAGCTGCCGCCGGCCACCACGCTCGTCGAACTGAAGCTCTCGCCGGTCTTCTGGGTGACCAATCTGCATGTGCTCATCGGCCTGGGCATCCTCGCCTGCTCATTCACGCTGCTGGTCAAATTGGTCGCCGCCCTGCCTCATCGGGGTATGGTGGCGGGTGAAACCGGCGCTCAGCCCGCCGTGCCCGCGTGAACGAATCCGCCACCAATCCTCAGGCCGGGGCCGCCGCCACGGCGCCCGCCATCGCCAGCGCCAGGGACGACCTGATGGCGCTCACGAAGGCGCGCCTGAGCGGCCTCGTCGTCGTGACCACGCTGGCCGGGTACTGGCTGGGGGTCGAGCGCGGCGGGCAGCCGGATGTCTGGCGGCTCGTCCACACGGTGTTTGGCACGGCGCTGTGCGCGTTCGGCTCCGCCGTCTTCAACCAGCTTATTGAAATCGACGTGGATGCGCGCATGGCCCGGACCGCGGACCGCCCGCTCCCGGGCCGCCGGATTCCTGCCGCCGCCGCGTTCGTGATCGGGCTTGTCCTCAGCGGATGGGGCGTGGTGCATCTTGTCGGCAAGGTGAATGCCGAAGCCGCCGCGCTGGCCGCCGCCACGCTCGTCGTTTATCTCTTCATTTACACGCCGCTGAAACAGCGAAGCGCCTCGAACACGCTCGTCGGCGCCGTTTCCGGCGCGCTTCCGCCCGTCCTCGGGTGGGCCGCGGCCGCGGGCCCCGATCCGGCCGCCGTCGCGTTCCGCTGGGAGTGGCTTCTGCGCACCGAATCGTGGTGGCTCTTCGCCCTGCTCTTCCTCTGGCAGCTCCCCCATTTCCTGGCCATCAACTGGATGTACCGCGACGACTACCGCCGCGCCGGATTCGTCATGTGGTCGAACGACGATGACTCGGGCGCCCGCACGTCCGCCCTCGCCCTCGTCTTCTCCGCCGCCATGATCCCGGTCGCCCTCTGGCCCGCCTGGGCCGGATTCGCCGGCTGGACGGTGGCCGCCGCACTGCTCGCGCTCACGCTCTGGCTCGTCTGGCTGGCCGTGCGTTTCCGGCGCGACCGGACACGCGGCAGCGCGCGCACGCTGTTTTTCGCCACGCTCGCTTACCTGCCGCTCGCCCTCGTCATCGTTCTCGCCGGCGCCCGCCCGGCGTGATCCGGCCGCCCGCCCCGTGTTCCTTCAACCGCCATGTCCGCCGCCCCGCCACCCGCCGCTCCCGCCCCCGACGATCCGCCGCGGATCCGGCCGTGGACGATCTGGTTTCTCGTCGCCGTCATCGCCGTCGGCGGTGTGGTCGGTACGCAGCTCCTCTTCAAACGCGTCGTCCCGGATGTCATCGACAAGGCGCAGCGCCTGCCGTACATCACCCGCCTCGAAAAAGATCTCGAAGCCGTCGAGTCATCCGGCGGCAATGTCCGGCTCAGCCAGCTCGACGGTAAAGTTTTCCTCATCGCCTGGGTCTACACCACCTGCCCGCGCGGCTGCGCCCAGGTCGTCGATCAAATGAAATCGATGCAGGCAAAGTTCGGTCATGACCCGCGGTTCCACCTCGTTTCCGTCAGCCTCAATCCGTCGCATGACACACCGGAGCAACTGACCCGCTTCCGCGAAGCGCACGACATCACCTCCCCCAACTGGTGGTTCCTCACCGGCGACGCGGAAGCGCTCCGGTACTACATGAACAAACAAGTCCGCTTCGACACCGTCCGCGACGTGCCCGAGGATGAACGCATCACCCCGCAGGACCTCTTTTACCACGATACCCGCGTCGCCCTCGTCGATGCCCAGAGCCACATCCGCGAATACTACGATGTGGATGCCCCGGATCCGGGCATCAACCGGCTCGTGATGCAAAAACTCGAGCGCGATAT
>CAZYHO010000016.1:0-24174 GCA_964647495.1 uncultured Akkermansia sp.
AGGGTACGGCGCTCCGCAGGAAAACACGACCCTTCAAAGCTTGCGAATGATCGGGGCGGCCCGCTGGCCCGCTGGCCCGCTCACGGAACAAAAAACCAGTTGGCAGAGACCGGTGGACGGCTATGGTGCCGACCCGTTTGATCCAAGCGGATTTCTGTCATGTCGCAGCACCCCAGTCTCAAGAAGTCGAAGTCGGTCGGTTCCAAGCGCAGCGTGCTCAAGCGTTTTGAGCGCGTGAAGCTGATGCAAGCGCGCGGTATCTGGAAGGAGGGCCGATCGCCGATCGGCCTGCCAAAGACGAAACCGGCGGAGTGACGGCCTGAATTGTTTTCCGGTCATCGGGTGGGCGGCGGCCATGTGGTCCGTCGCCTTTTCGTTTCCACTGTCTCTCGATGCGCCTCAACCGATATCTGGCCGCCTGCGGGCTGGGATCGCGCCGTTCGTGCGAACACCTGGTCGCCGAGGGGCGCGTTCTCCTGAACGGCCGGGAGGTGCGCGATCTGGCCACACAGGTCGCTGAAGGCGATGAGGTGGCCGTCGACGGCCGAACCGTGAAGCCGCCGGAGGAAACGACGCTCATTCTGAACAAGCCGCCCGGTTTCCTCTGCACCCGGCGCGACGAACTCGAAGACCCACGCCGCGAGCCTGGCGTGCGCGAAACCATCTACGCGCTCCTGCCTCCGCACTTTCAGTCGCTCCATTACGTCGGCCGGCTGGACAAGGACAGCGAAGGGCTCATCATCCTCACCAACTCCGGCGCGCTCACCGAAAAGCTGACACACCCGAGATTCGGCGTGGAAAAGGAATATCTCGTGGCCCTCGACCGCGTCTTCCGCGGCGACGAGGACCGCGCCCGGCTGCTGGAGGGTATGGTGATCGACGGGGGCTTCGCCAAGGCGGCGGCCGTCGACTTCGTGGAGCCGCGGGTCATCGCCCTCACCCTGACCCAAGGCATCAAACGCCAGATTCGCCTGATGTTCGAAGCGCTCGGATATCGGGTGCAGCGGCTCCAGCGCGTCCGCATCGGCGGGTTCACCGCGCCCGCGCTCAAGTCCGGCCGCTGGCGCGTCCTCTCCGCCGCCGAAACCAACAAACTCCTGTCCCGTCACCCGGTGTCCGCGCACCCTCCGGCCAAACGGCACTCGCCGCCGCGCTCCGGCGCCCCGCCCCGCCCGTCCCGCCCGTCCCGCCCGTCCCGCCCGTCCCGCCCCTCTGGTCCCTCTCGTCCCTCTCGTCCCTCTCGTCCCTCCAGTCCCTCGCGCCCCTCGCGCCCGTCGCGCCCCGCTTCCGGGCGCGCGAGGCGCCCCCGATCATGAGCCGCCCGATTTGCCGGCGACCGGGGCGAGCCGGGCATACTTCCAGCCGAGCCACAGTGCGAGGACGAGCCAGAGCATGGACAACGGAACCATGCTGAAGGCCAGCGCGGAAAAGCCAAGGCCGAGCTTGCCCATGAGCGTGTACGACCAGGCGCCGAGCTGATCGCCGGCGCGATAGACGAAGGTATCGTTGAAGTTCTTCGCCTTGTACTTGTCGAGCCGCGGCAGGACGGTGTAGAGCACCTCGCGCGCGGGGCGCTGGATGGCGAAATTCCCCGCCCGCCGCAGGATCTCGAACCCGATGACCACGGCGAGTGTGGGCGCCACGCCGAGGATACCGAAACCGATCAGGCTGAGCACCGGCAGGAACGCCAGCGCGACGCCGAGCCCGAACCACCGCATGATGCGGCCTGTGAGGAAAATCTGCGTGAGCAGCGTGAGCACGTTCACGGCGAGGTCGCGATTGGCAAAGAGGCGCGTACGGCCCGCGCGATCGTTTTCGAAGACGCGCGACACGATGTCCGCCTGCTGAAAGTAGAGAAACGTCGAGGCGATCGTGAAAAAGAGCATCAGCCCGGCGATCCCGAGGAGGTATGGCGACATGGCCACCCTCCGGATGCCGTCCAGCACGCCTCCGCCGATGAGGCTTTCGCTGCCGGTGACCGCGCCCGGCGCTTCCGGTTTCTCGTCGTCATCCGCGGCGGCGGCCAGGGCCGGCTCATGCCGTTCGAGAGCCCTGGATGCCTGGCAGGCGAGTTCGATGAGCAGCGCGGAAACGAGCAGCAGATTCACCGGTCCGAGCGGCCCGGCGAGCGCGGATGTGATCGATGATCCGGCGATCGCGCCGATGCTGCCACCCACCGCCACCATGCCGAACAGCCGCCTGCCCTGACCGGGCCGGTAAAGATCGGTCATGAACGACCAGAACACCGAGACGACGAAGAGATTGAAGATGCTGCCCCAAATGAAAAAGATCCGGCCGATCCACACGCTCTTCGAGGGATCGATGAATTTATAGAGCAGAAAAAAGATGACCAGGTGCAGAACGAAAAACCGGTACGTCAGCGGCACGAACCGCCGCCGCGGCAGCCGCGCCACCAGCGCCGCATACACCGGATGCACCAGCAGCATGCCGGCCAGCGTGCCGGTGAAAAGCCACGCGAGATTCTCGACCCCGCCCGCCACGCCCGCCTCGTCCCGGATCGGCCGCAGCACATAATAAGCCGACAGGACGCAGAAAAAATACGCCGCCGACCATATCAGCGCGGCGATTTCGCCTCCCCGCACGTCAACGGTCCGCTGCACGAGGCGGGTGATGGGTCCACTCATGGAATGGCGTCCCTTAGATGGCGGCGAAGGCCTGCTCAATGCGTTTCCGGGTCCTCAACCTGGATTCTTGACGCGCGGTGGCAGGTCGAACCGGAACGTGCAGCAACCGACGTCCAGAATCTGCGTTCCGCTGCGCAGTTTGTGCCGGAATTCCGGCGCGATGCGGCACCACACGACCGTGCCTTCTTTGCTGGAGACGATGACGCCGGCATTGCGCAGGATGCGCAGTTGTTTTGACATGGTCGGTTGCGAACAATCCATCCGCGCGGCGAGGTCGGTGACCTTGGCGGGCTCCTCGTCGAGCAGCGTGCGCACGATGCGCCAGCGGGTCTCGTCGGAAAGCGCTTTGAGGACGGCGGAACAACCTTCGTCGGACATGATTCACGGTTATTACCACCGGCGCCGTCATTTTCCAGGAGTGGTTTGCGCGCCGCAGGACGCCTTCGCTCCCGGTTCGCGGCCCGCGCCGCATCGGCGGCCGCCACGCCCGGCACCCTGCTGTGTTCTTGCGTTCGCGCACCGGAAACCACGGCCACTCCCCCGCCGAATGACTTCCGGAAACGCATTGCACGCCCGCCACGCCGCTCCACATTGATCACCACAACCGCCGACCGCCTGCCTGCCATGAAACTCCGCCATCTCGCCATCGCGCTCGCCGCGCTGCCAGCCATCGCCATTTCCATTTTCGCCGAGGAGGGCGTGGCCGATCTGCCCATCGGGGCTCCCGCTCCGGACTTCGCGCTCCCGGGCATCGATGACAAGACGCACCGGCTCGCCGACTACAAGGACGGCAAGGTGCTCGTCATCTTCTTCACCTCGAACCACTGCCCCACGTCCCACGGCGCGGCGGCGCGGCTGAAGAGTTTCCTCGCCGAATTCCGACCGCAGGGGATGACCTTCGTCGCCATCAATCCCAACCACCCGGACGGCCTCAGCGTCGACGAACTCGGATTCTCGAAATACAACGACGGCTTCGAGGACATGAAAAGATACGCCGCGGATGAAGGGTTCGATTTCCCCTACCTCTACGACGGCGAGACCCAGGCTGTGGCGAAAGCGTATGGCTGCCTCGCGACACCCCACGTCTTCGTCTTCGATGCCGAACGCAAGCTCCGCTACAAGGGGCGCTTCGACGAGTCGCGCTTCGGCGGCGACGACTCGACCGTGAAATCGCCCGACACGCGCAACGCCGTGAAAGCCCTGCTCGCCGGCAATCCCGTGCCGGTGGAAATCACCAATCCGCACGGCTGCTCGACGAAGTGGCGCAGCAAACAAAAAGGCATCGCCGCGAAAATGGCGCAGTGGGACAAGACACCCGTGGATGTGGAGCCGATCGACGTCGCGGGCGTGACGGCGCTCCGGAAGAACGGCACGAACAAAGTGCGGCTCATCAACGTCTGGGCGACATGGTGCGCCCCCTGCGTCGAGGAATTCCCCGAACTGGTCGCGACCGCGCGCCGGTTCGGCATGCGCGATTTCGAATTCATCAGCATCAGCACCGACGACCCGAAGGACACGCCGAAGGTGAAGGCCTTCCTCGAAAAAAACCGCGCCGGCTTGTCCGACAGCCTGAAAGGCTCCGTGAAAGCCGAAGGACGCAAGACGAACAGCTATGTCTTCAGTGGTGACAGCGTCGATGACCTGATGAAGGCGCTCGACCCGCAGTGGGCCGGCGGCATTCCGCACACCGTACTCGTCGGCACCGACGGCGAAATCATCTGGCGCCACAACGGCGCGGTGAACGGAGACGAATTGCGCGCGAAAATCCTCGAGCACATGGGCAACTACTACCAGCCCTGACGCCAGGCCACCGGACTCATCCGCTCACGGCCGCGAGGGATGTGGCAGGGCATCGGCGGCGGCGCCTTTTTCGCGGAAGAACGTGAGCATCGGCCCCGTGAGCATGGTGGTCACGAGCGCCATGATGACGAGCATCGTGAAGATGCGCGGCGAGAGGATGCCGAGATCGTAACCGATGTTCAGGGCGATGAGTTCCATCAACCCGCGCGTGTTCATAAGCGCGCCGAGTTGCAGCGATTCGCTCCAGTTCATCCCGGTGAGTCGCGCCGTCACCGAGCTGCCGCCAAATTTCCCGAGTGTGGCGACGGCGACAATCAACAGGCAGATCAGCCAGTCCTGGACATCGTTGAGCAGGCCGATCTGCGTGCGCAGCCCGGTGAACGCAAAGAACAGCGGCAGCAGCAGCACCGAGCTGAAGTTTTCGATACGCACCGCGATTTTCTGCCTCAGCCCTCCCGTATCCGGGATGACCGCTCCGGCCAGAAAGGCGCCGAACAGCGCGTGAATCCCGATGACTTCCGTGCAGAGCGCGGCGGCCACCACCAGGCAGACGACCATGGCCAGCGTGCCACGCGACGGAGTGTCCTGCGCGAGCCGCGCTTCGCCGAGCAGACGCGGCAGAAGGCGCTTCACGCCCCAGACCATCACCGCGACGAATATCAGGACGAGCACGAGATTCAATCCGGCGCCGGCAAGGCTGGAGGCCCGGGCGATCGCCACCACGAACGCGAGAAGAATCCACGCCGTCACGTCATCGACCGCGGCGCATGTGATCGCGGTGCTGCCGAGGAACGTCCGCGAAAGGCCGCGCTCCTGGAGGATGCGAGCCAGGACCGGAAAGGCGGTGATGCTCATCGAGATCCCCATGAAAAGCGCGAACGCCGTGAACGTCGTGCCGGGCGCGGCGAGCCCGCTGAAGAGGAAATACGCCAGTCCCACGCCGAGAAGATACGGGAAGACGATGCTCGCGTGGCTCACGAAGACGGCGGTGTGCGCTTTGCTCCGGACGTGCTCGACGTTCAACTCCATGCCGACGGCAAACATGAAAAGACATACGCCGATTTGCGCGAACAGACGCAGCGCGCCGAGTGATGACTCCGGGAAAACGAACGCGAACGCCTCGGGCGCGAGCATCCCGAACAGCGACGGCCCCAGCAGAATCCCCGCGGCCATTTCCCCGACCACCGAAGGCTGCCCGATAGCGGTGAAGAGGCGCCCCGTCGCGCGCGACACCGCGATGATGACGAGCAATTGCAGAAAAAGATGGCTCAGCGGGTGCTCGAGGTTCTGCGCCAGCCCGCTCAGCATCGCCGTGACGGCGGAGGAATCCGGCGCGGTCGCCTGACCCGCCGCCGTCGATTCCACAGCCACCGCGGGCGGCGTGCCCGGCGGCGCGGGCAAGTCCGCTCCCAGGCGCAAAATCCCGAGAATGGGCAGGACGGAGAGGACGACCACGAGCACGTAAAGAACAGATGTGCGCTTCATTCGTTCGAGGGTGCGGTGGCGCGCGGTGCGGCGGCTGGATGGATGCGGTTCATCGATTGAAGCCTGACCTTGGAGGGCCGCGCACCCTAACGAAAATACAGGTTTGTTATCGCACTCATGCCAAACGGCAATAAACCCCGCGCCTGCGCCGCCGCAGCCGGGCGGGGAATCGCGAGGCACCGGCCGGCGCGCCCCGGGAGGCCCGGGAAGCGGACCGGAATTCGCCCTTGGCACGAGGGCCAACGGGTGGACTGTCGGCGGTTGCATGCACATCGCTGACATCCTGGCGGCGCAACGGCCGAGCTTCTCGTTCGAGTTCTTCCCGCCAAAGACGCCCGAGGCGGCGGAAAAACTCTTCGAAACCATCGCGCAACTCGAACCGTACGAACCCTCCTTCGTGAGTGTGACGTACGGCGCGGGAGGGTCGACGCGCGAGATGACACACGACCTCGTCGTGCGCCTGAAAACAACGACATCACTCGACCCCATCCCGCATCTCACCTGCGTCTGCCATCAGGAAACGGATATCCGCGAGATCCTCGAACGCTACGCCTCCGCCGGCGTGGGCAACATCCTCGCCCTCGGCGGCGATCCGCCGCGCGGAATCGCCAATTACCGCAAGGCCGACGACGCCTTCCAGCACGCGGCCGACCTGGTCCGGTTCATCCGCCGGTTTTGCGGGCAGCCAGGCGCGCACCCGGACCCCCGCGGGTTCGGCATCGGCGTGGCCGGATTTCCCGAAGGCCATCCCACCACACCCAACCGCCTCAAGGAAATGGACCACCTCAAGGCGAAAGTCGACGCCGGCGCCGACTACATCGTCACGCAGCTCTTCTTCGACAACCGCGATTTCCTTGACTTCCGCGACCGCTGCTCGCTCGCCGGCATCCGCGTCCCGATCATCGCAGGCATCATGCCGATCACCTCGGCCTCCGGCCTCTCCCGCATGGCGGAACTCGCCGCCGGCTCCCGCTTCCCCGCACGCCTGCTCAAAGCCCTCGCCCGCGCCGGCTCCGACCCGGACGCCGTCCGCCGCGTCGGCATCCACTACGCCTCCGAACAATGCGCCGACCTCCTCGACCACAACGTCGACGGCCTCCACTTCTACACCCTCAACCAGTCCAACGCGACCCGCGAAATCTACGCCAGCCTCGGCCTGAAATCAGCCAGGGCCTGAAGGGACCCCATACCTGTTCCCAAAACCCTCGCCCGTGCCGGATCCGACCCCGAGGCCGTCCGCCGCGTCGGCATCCACTACGCCTCCGAATGAGGCAAAGTGGTCGTCCTGCGCCCTCGGCCAGCGGCATCCCCGGGCGAGATTCGAGATCTTGGATGCAAGCGCGCTGCACAATTGAAAGCGACCCGAGATCGATGCCGTCCGCGATTCGCGCGATATGGCATGCAGGGACGGCCCCGCTGTCAGCCCCATCCTGTCCTTCAGATCCTTTAGGTCCCTCACGTCCTTAAAACCGCAGGCACAGGGAGACACTTGCGTGCAGGCGAGGGCGCGCGAATGATGCCGCGCATCCGCAGGCACGGTGCGCGACACGCTCTTGACGGTGATCGGTCCGATGACCGGCTGTGAGCCGCGCACCGCCTGCGAGGCCTGATCGCCGTTTCAACCGTTCACACCGTCACGCTGTGCCCACCAAGCCCACGCATCAGCTCACGCTTCACGACAGGCTCTCGCGCCTCCACCTGCTGCAGGCGCGCAAGCTGCTCGGTGAAAAGTCGGCGGCACTGCTGACGAAGGCCGGGCGCGAGGAGATCGATATCCCCGCGCAGGTGCTCTTCACGGCGGATCAGTTTCAGGTCACCTTTCCTGTGAGGGCGGTCGTGGTGACCATCGCGCTGCACCCGGGGTATCGCGACCGCCTCCAGATCATGTGCAGCCATGACGGCGAGACCGGGGACTACTACCGCGCGGCCGCCATGACGCTCATTCTGGAGGAAAAGATGGCCCTGGGCCTGTCCGCGGTGCCGGACGAGCGCACGCCCTGGGAGCTGCTTGACGAACGCGAGCTGGAGGATCGCGCGATCGCCGAGCGCGTGCAGCGCGCGCACGACGAGGTCATGAAGATCAAGCCGGCGGACAAGGCCACGCCGTGGACCGACTTCAGCGTGATGAGCGCCCAGAGCGGGAAAACCTACCGCGTCGCCCTGCGCGGCATGAAGCGCGGACAGGCGTACTGCTCATGTCCGGACTTCCGGAAGAACCGGCTTGGCCTGTGCAAGCATGTCCTCAAGGTGCACGAATCCGTCGAGAAGCGGTTCCCGGCGGCGGAACTGGCCAAGCCGGCCAAGCCAGAGCGCGTCGCCGTTTACGCCCGCTACGATGGCGACCTGCGGCTCGGCGTCGAGGTTCCGCCGCGGCTCGATCCGGATGTGAAATCGCTCGTGGATCCGTGGAGCGGCCGTTTTGCCGCCACGGACGCGGAAATGGTGGCCCTGTTCGACACGGTGCGGCGGCTTTCCCAGATCGACGCGGACGTCATCGTGTACCCCGACGCGGAGGAAATCCTGAACCAGGCCGCGCACCGGCATCGCATGACGCAGATCGTGGCGGAAATCCGAAAGGATCCCGCGCGGCATCCATTGCGGAACACGCTGCTGAAGAGCGAGTTGCTGCCCTACCAGCTCGACGGCATCGCCTTCGCCTCGGGAGCGGGCCGCGCGGTGCTCGCGGACGAGATGGGCCTGGGCAAAACCATCCAGGGCGTGGGTGTGGCGGAGTTCCTGGCGCGGCACGCGGGTGTGCGGCGCGTGCTCGTCGTGTGTCCGGCGTCGTTGAAATCCCAGTGGCGCGCGGAGATCATGCGATTCTGCGACCGCGACGTGCAGATCGTGGCCGGCAAGACGGCGGAACGGACCGCGGACTATGCCAGCGGCGCCTTTTTCACCGTGGCCAACTATGAGCAGGTGCTGCGCGATTACCTGGCCATCGAACGCACCACTTGGGACCTCATCATCCTGGACGAGGCGCAGCGCATCAAAAACTGGGAGGCGAAAACCAGCCGCATCATCAAGAGCCTGCGCAGCACGTTCGCACTCGTCCTCACAGGCACGCCGCTGGAGAACCGGCTCGACGACCTCTTCAGCGTCGTCGAATTCATCGACGACCGCCGGCTCGGCCCCGCCTTCCGCTTCATGCACGGTCACCGCATCGTGAACGAGCACGGCAAAGTGCTCGGTTACAAAAACCTCGATTCCCTGCGCGAGCGGCTGCGCCCGATCCTGCTCAGACGCACGCGCCAGAGCATCAGCCTCGACCTGCCGCCGCGCAGCACGGAAATCGTGCGCATCCCGTGCACCGATGAGCAGAAAGCACTCCACGACGCGCACATGCAGCTCGTCGCGACCATCACGCGCAAGGCATTCATCAGCGAGATGGACCTCCTCCGCCTGCAAAAGGCCCTGCTCATGGCCCGCATGTGCGCGGATGGAACGATTCTCGTCGACAAAGAGCCGCCCGGCTACTCGAGCAAACTCGACCGCCTCGTGGACCTCCTCGAACAGCTCCTCGTCGAGCCAGAACGGAAGATCATCCTTTTCAGCGAGTGGACGACCATGCTCAATCAGATCGAGCCGGTGCTGGCCCGGTTCAGTTCCGCCTTCGTGCGCCTGGACGGTTCCGTGCCACAAAAACAGCGCAACAAGCTCGTGCAGCAATTCCAGAACGATCCGCTGTGCCGCTGTTTCCTCACCACCAACGCCGGCAGCACCGGTCTCAACCTCCAGGCCGCCGACACCGTGATCAATGTCGACCTCCCGTGGAATCCCGCCCTGCTCGAGCAGCGCATCGCCCGCGCTCACCGCATGGGCCAGAAACGCAAGGTGCAGGTCTACCTCCTCATCACCGAGTCCACGATCGAAGAAAACCTGCTCGCCACCCTCTCCGCGAAACATGAACTCGCCGCCGCCGTGCTCGACCCCGACAGCGATCTCAACGACGTGGAACTCGCCAGCGGCATGGAAGAGCTGAAACGCCGCCTCGAAGTCCTCCTCGGCGCAAAGCCGGAAGCGGAAAAAGATTTGAGCCTGGCACTCAAGGTGGAGGCCGGCATCGCCGCCCGCCAAACCAAGGTCGCCGAAGCCAGCGGGCAGTTGATCGGCGCCGCCTTCGGGTTCCTCGGCGAACTCATGCCGGGCGCCGCTCCCACCCCCGAAGCCGTCGAAACCATGCGCCAGGGACTGGCCGCATGCACCGTCACCAATCCCGACGGCAGCGTGAGCCTGAACCTCAAACTCCCGAACGCCGAAGCCCTCACTACCATGGCCGCGGCACTTGCGCGACTGGTGAGGGGATAGGGCTTATGGGCGTATGGGGCTCATGGGCGTATGAGCCCTATGGGGCACATGAGGCCTATGGGCACATGAGGCCTATGGGCACATGAGGCCTATGGGCCTGGCCTCTGGGCCTTGGGGCTATGGGCTATGAGCCCGCGCCCCCTACCTCTTCCGCAGATGCAGCCTGAGGAACTGCTGGCCCGCCCCGAACTGGCCGGCATGTGTTTCCCAGGATTCATTGGTGAGTGAGGAGGACACTTGTGTGGTGGGGATGGCGTCGTCGGCATTCGGGCGGAGCGGCCAGGTGATGAGGCTGCGTCCGTCGGGAAGGACGACGAGAACCGGCGGTCCGGGGATGGACGCGGGATCGGTGTCGCTCGTGCCGAAGGCATATTCGACGAATGCCGGGAAGCCATCCCGGTCGGCATCCGCTTCGGGATCGCCGGTGAACGGGATGGCGTCGGTCGTTCCGGGCGTGCCGTAGGCGGCGACACTCTCGCGCCATGTGAAGTCGTTCGGGTCGGGCGCGGTAGAGCTGAGGACGCGGACCAGTGTGTGGCCGCCGCCGTCGGTGGAGTCGATGTCGTCGCGATAGCTGAAATGGAAGATTTCCTGGCCGTTGGCGGCAAAGAGGACAAGCCGTTCGCCGGAGTTCGACAGGGCGCCCGCGAACGTGCCGGGGGCCATGGGCAGCCCTTCTCCGTAGCGGGCCGTCATGGCTTCGCGGTTGCGCACGACGAGAAGCCGGGCGCCGGGCGCCATCAGCACGCCGGCCGGAAAGAGGTACTCGATCCCGTCGCCGCCGACCTCCGTGAAATAGCAGCCCGAGAGGTCGAGCGTGTCGCCGGTCACGTTGATCAACTCGAGGAATTCCGTGAGATCGTCATCCTCCGGCGGGTTGTAATTGATTTCGCTGACGGCGAGCGAACCCGGCCCGGCCGGATACGGACCGGCCGTCGCGGTGACGGTGATCGGCGCGCTGGCGAGCACCACGCCATCAGGATCCACCGCCTCGATGACATACGTGTGCGTGCCGCCGCGCAACGGGAGCTGCGCGGACCACGTCGAGACGGCGGTCCACGTCACAGGCAGCGGGCTGCTTTCGCCCTGCACGCGGATGGCGGCCACATTGACCCAGCCGCGCCCGGTGATCTCGGCCGTGTGTTCGCCGACGGTGAGCGGGCCGGTGGTGGTCAGGCTGAACGGCACGCTGGGCACGGCGCTGTTGACCTGGTTGCGCGCGTAAGTGGCGCGGTTGCGCAGATACCCGAGCGAACTGGTCATGCTCACGCCGAAGCGGCTGTAGTGCGTCGCCCACTTCGTGAGAAAGGCGTCGTTGAAGGACTTGCCGAGCACCTCGAGCACGCTGCCCCAGTAATACCGGCGCCAGGCCGGGTTGGAGATGAATTTGTTCAGTTCGCTGTTTTGCGTGAGCGAGGCGTTGGGGTCGGACTGGCCGAGGAAATCGAGATCCCACGGGATGTGAACCATCTTTCCACCGGGCGGGAAATAGAAGATGGCGTTGTGCTGCGCGTTGTCGTTGTAGTTGTCGACCACGCCGAAGAGCGCGGCCGGAATGAAGCTGCGCACGAAGTTATGCCCGTCGATGAGCGGAGCGGTTTCATTTTGGAACACGGCGCCGCTGCGGCCGAGCGCGATCACCGCGGGCATCAGGCGCGAGTAATCGTCTTCGGCGCGGTTGTTCCGGATGAGCCACCACCACCGGTACAGTTCCTTGTCGGTGCCGAGACCCGTAACCGGGACGCCGGGCGGGCCGGTCGAGTCCTGCGGAAACTTGTACCCCTCGGGTCCGGACGGGCTCGTCTGTGTCTGGATGTAGACGCGCTCGTATTTGAACATCGTGCCATCGGCGCCGTTCTCCCATTGGCCGTCGAGGTACTCGGCATCGAAGCGCGACTTCGAAAGGATCGCCGGGCCGGTGAAATTTGTCCTCGTCCCGATGATGCGAACGATGTCGTCCTCGGTCGAGTAGATCCCGCCGGCGGCGTTCATCATCTGCCGGATGAGGATCTCGTACTGGTTCGCGGAGACGCCGCCGGAGCGGTCGATCGCGATCGTCGTGTGCGCGCCGAGAAACGGCTGATCGCGCCCGAAATCGACGATGTACCCGACGCGCACGTCGTTGAAACGGCCGTGCTCGCTGCTCTTGAGGCGGACGGAGGCGCCATAATACACGTCGCTGTCGTTGTAGATGAACGTGCACGGCAGCTTCTCGTTGCTCATCTGGTTGATGTTCGTGTGGATGAACGTCTGGTCCCTGGCGGTCATCACGACGCGCAGGTTGTGCGGTTTCGCGCCGCTGGTCAGCGTGTAAAGCGACGCGTTGTCGTTCCATTGGATCATGGCGCGTGAGTCCGGCCCGGCCGCGGGGAAAAACGATTCGGCGCCCAGCGTGTCAGTGGCGCGCACGTAAAACTGCACTTTCGCCGACTGCGGCTTGCCGGGCACGGTGGCCGAGTAGCGGCCGGTGCTGTCGGGCGTCATCGGCATCGACGTGAAATCGGCGCCGTTCACGGACGTGAACAACTCCGCGGTGGCGACGCCTTGGGGGTCGCCGATGAAAACGCTCACGGTGGCCGGCGCGTTGGCCGCCGGAAGGACCGGGGCATGGGCGAGTCCGTCGAATGTCGGCCCGATGTTCGGGACGCGGGTCGAGTTGACGCGGCCCGGCGTGCCACCGTTGTCGGCGGCCTTGAGCAGCGTGGTGCGGGGCAGCCGGTTGAGCCAGAGCCGCGTGTTGAGCTGGTTGGACCCGCGCACCCAGCGGGCGCGCAAACTGATGCGGTACGTCTGACTCGTGCTGATGGAACTCAGGAAGGTGTTGCCCGCTTTGAGCGTCGTCTCCGCATGATTGCTCATGTGCTCGGTCGGGCCGCTGGCCACAAGCCGCAGCACTTTGTTCCCGGGCTCGGATGGGTCGTCGATCACCGAGCTGTGGCGGTGGTTTCCGATGATGCGCCAGAAGTTCGTGTTGCCGTCGGAGAAATCGCGGTTCTGGATGAGCTGGCGGTTCGCCCCGGCGGGCGCCTCGATGACACTCACGTCGTCGATGAGAACCTCGCCGGCGGTGTGCAGCCCCATCACGAATTCCTTGTAGGTCGAATCGCCGAGGTTCGGGCTCGCGCCGGGGCCTTCATACGTGATCGTCTCCCACTCGCCGCGATGGCTTTCGTCGCTCGCGGCCCAGGCCTCGGCGCGGCTGTTGTCGGCGAACGGATCGCGCAATTCCAGGCTGGCGCCCCCGCCATCTGGCCACTCCGGCCACCGCCCGCTGTCGAAATACGGCACTTCATCGACGATGTTGTCCACGGCGTCGCGCAGCCGGATGCGCTCGCCTTTGCCGGAAAGGCGGCCGCTCCACGGCCCGAGCGCAGTGACGCCCGGATGCAGCGCGGCGAAGGCGGACGGATCCCAGGCAACCACGAGGAAACCGCCGGCCGGCAGGCTGGTGCCCGCGGGAAATATGTAGTCGAGCGCGCTGGTGAATTTCCAGCCGCTCAGATCGACGGACGCGGCGCCGCGATTGTGAAGTTCGATCCACTGCTCCGGCGAGCCGGAGCGCGACTTGTAAAAGATCTCGTTGATGACGATCGAATCATTCACCGTGACCGGGTTGGGCGCGCCGAACGATGGCGCGTCCGGATGACCCCACAGACCATCGGACGTCAGCCCGCGATGGCGCGCGGTCACCGCCCGCGCGTCGGCCAGCACGCGCCCGCCCGGCGCGAACAGGCCGAGGCGCATCCCGTCGACCGGATAAAACCCGAGTGCGAGCACGTCGAGCACATGGCGGGCGCCGGGAGCGAGCGTCTGGGCGGGCAGCGGGACCGCGTGCCCGGCACTGCTGCGCAGCGACCAGCCGTCGAGCGGCAGCGAGGTGGACGACGCGTTGAGAAGTTCGACTTTGAAATCCGGATCGCCGCCGCCCGACAACTCACTGAAAACAAGCGTGGGCGAGACGTCCGGCGCCCCGCTCGCCTGGCGCACGGTGACCAGTTCGGCGCCGAAGAGGATGTCGTTCGAGCCGGAGTTTTGGTGCACCTCGGCGGCGAGGACGTTCATGCCGCGGCGCAGCGCGGCGCCGGGACGCGTCAGCGGATTCGCCGGGAACGCGGCGTTGCCGGCGGCCGTGGCGGGCGGCACGTTTGCCCGGTGGAGTTCGACGCCGTTGAGGTAATAGACGGCGCCGTCGTCGGCCAGCGGCCAAAGTTCGAGCGAATAGCCGTCCGGGTCGTCGTCGAACGTGAACGTGGTCCGGAAGTAGCGCGGCTCTGGTCCGGCCTGGATGGTGGTGCCGGCGAGCGGCGCCGGGAGCGACGGCGTCGATGGCGACAGCACCGCCTGCACGGTCGGCGCCGTCTGCGGTGTGTATTGCCCGCTTGCCAGGCCGGCGAGCGACCGCTGGGGCAGCGCGCGCGTCCAGACCGCCACATTTGAGATGCGCCCTTTGAAGCATTCCTCCGGGTTCAAGGGATCGCCGCCGATGAAAAACGGCATCGCCACCGCCTGCCCGGCGGTCAGCGTCCGCGTGCCGGTCGGCTGGCCGTTGAAATACGTCGTGAGCTGCGTGCCGCGTTTGACCAACGCCAGATGCGCCCAACCGGCCCCCGGCTCCAGCGTCGTCGAGGCGGTCACGGATTCGCTGTTGCCGCCCGTGAAATATCCGGCGCCGCGCGGGCTCAATTTGATGAACTCGAGCGGATTGAAGCTGCCGGTGCCGTCGAAACGCGAGCGGTTTCCCAAGATGACAGCTTCCCCCTGCTGCGCGGGTCCGTCCTCCGGGTCCTCCGGCGTGTCGATCGTGGCGCTCGCCAGGCTCTTCACCCAGCACGCCCAGGTCAGCTCGGTCGCCGCAGTCTGCCGCGGAATGAAATTCGCCGTGATCGCGATCCGGCCGTCCACGCCATTAAACTCCGCGACCGGCCCGCGCTCCGGATCGTTGACCCACGTCACGCCGTTGACCAGCGTGCCCGCCGGGCGCCCGGAAATCTGGTTGGGCGCGCTGTCTCCCGCGGTCTCGCTCAACGGCCACCACCCGATCAGCATCTGGTTCGGAGCGCTCAGCGTGGGCTGCACGCCGTCGGTCGTCGCGCCGCCTCCCGCAAACAGCCCCGGACCGGACGGCCACGATCCGGCATCGAACGCCGGATCATTCCATCCGACGGGCGCAGGATCGCCGGTGTCAGCAAATGACCAGATCGAACCCACCTCGACCACGCGCCGGCGCACCGGCGGGCCGTTCGCCTCGAAAAAATTCGGCTGCCCGGGCGTCCCGCCGATCTCATGGCTCCACGTCCACCACGACGGGTCGTCGCCCGCGCTTGTCTTGCGGCGCGCCAGCGTCACCCCCAATCCGTCGGGACCAACCGGCCAGTCTCCACTGTCGGAATACTCGACCTCGTCCATGATCCGGCCGTTCTGGTTGCGCAGGCGGATGCGCTCGCCGGCGTTGTTCAGGTTGCCGGTAAATGGCCCAAGCGCCCCCGGAATCTGCGCCGGATTCGAGGCGATCACCAGATGGCCGCCCCCCGCCAGCGTGAAATCATCCGGAAACGTGAAGTTGATCCCGCCCGTGATCGACCAGCGCGACATATTCACGTCCACCCCTTGCTGATTGCGCAGCTCGATCCACTCCGTTTCGCCTCCATTGACGGGGTGGTAATGTATCTCATTGATGACCACCACGCTGTCGTACGTGTCGGCGCGCGCGGTCAAGGGGCACAGCAGGCAGCACACGCCGAACAGGCATGCCATGGCGGGGTTTCCAAAAGCAGTCACAAGTCAGAATCGAAGTTTGGGGTTGATCGTAAATGTACCCGGTCGTCGCCCCCGCGCGCAATCCAATCCTCGTCGCATGCTCGTGCGAGCGCAGAGATGTTCATATTCTACCCGCTCGTAAAAACACGCTATTCCGAACAGGTATCGGGCGGCGAATCGGCGAACCCCGCCGCCCGCTTGCCGGGTGCGGGACAAAAAAGTTAAGAAATCTTTAGTTTTGTCCGCAGGGTGACATACGAATTACGGGCAGCCGGCTCGCAATTCGTCTGTCGCCCTGCGGTGGTTACCGCCGCTCTTGAGAACGAATCGCAACAAGTTTTTCACCTCGCAGGGTGCCACACGAATTACGGGCTGCTGGCCTCGTGGCCTGCAATTCGTCTGTCGCCCTGTGTGGCGGGAAGCACTCTTGAGAATGGATCGCAATATGTTTTTTGGAACCGGTTGGTGAATCGCGGCAATCCGCCGCTTTTCGCGAAGAATTCGTTGACACGCCGCCCCCTGTCTGGGTTTATTGGCTGCCCGATCCGGTTTCCCTCATTCCCCGTTCCACCATGTCCGACGAGAATCAGCCACAGCCTCCTTCGCCCGTTCCGCCTCCGTCGCCGCTTGGCAAGACCCAGGCCGTGCCTCTGAAGAAAGAGACAGTGCGCATCACCCTGCGCGCCAAACCGGGAGAAGGAGCGGAAGGATCGCCGCCGGCGCCCCCCACTGCGCCCCTGCGGCCCGCCGCGCCACCGCCGGCCGTCGCCCGCCCTTCCGCCCCGCCGCCGCCCGCCGGTGCCGGTGGCAGCCGTACCATTCCGCTTTCGCCCGCGCCCGCCCCGGCGGCCCCAAAACCGGCGCCTCCCATCGGAGCGCAGGCCCCGACCCGGCCGATGACCGCGCCGCTCGCCTCGCCCCAAGCCGCCCCAGGACCCAGGCCCACCGTCCGCCTCCAGCCGCAGCATACTCCGGTCGCCACCGGCAGCATCTCGAGCGCCCCGCTCAAACCGGCTGCCATCGAGGACGACGAACAGGAGGACGATGAAGGCGGCCTCGGTCTGCTCGCCGGCATCACCACCGGCCTCGCCGCGCTCTTCCTGATCATCGCCGCCCTCAGTTCCGACAGCTTCACCCTCGGCGTCTCGCTCGACCAGCGCAACCCGGGCTGGAAAATCCCCCGCCCGTCCCCGCTCAACAGCGAAGGCAAAGCCAGGGAAGATTACGCCAAAAAAGACATCGTCGGCACCTGGTCCTCGGATCTCGTGCTCCCCGACGTCCCGGAATACCAGCCGAACTGACCAGGTCCCCCTCCCCGCGGCTGCATCCCTCCCTTCCGTCCTGCGGCCCTGCATCCCTGCCGCTCTGCTTCCTCACTTCCTCACATGATTCAGGCCATCATCATCATCGTCCTCGCGGTCGTCGCCATCTACTTCCAACTGCAAGGCGGCGGCTGAGCGGTCCGGCAGCTTTTACGCGAAACGAGAGAGGCCGCCTCGGAAGCCTCAGGGGCGGCAAAGCTTGTTCCTCAACAAGCAATGGCGCGATCATCGGCAAGCAGGCCATCTCTTGGGAACTCGCGGCGGTTTTTTGCGCTCGCATCCATGGGCATGATTGTGGCGCTCCTCTACCCGGCCACTTACCACTTTTTCTACGACAAGAACGGGACGAGCTACGATCCAGAATCACAGAGCCGCAAGAGAGGACGATTCAGGTTCAACCCTGCGGTCCGGATTCCCGGGCCTTTCACCATACTCGACACGAGACACACCGTCATCGATGATATCTATTATCCTTTGATTCTCCTGAGCGATTGGCTCGAGGATCAGCGGAACTGAACCGCAGGCGGCACCGAACGGCAGGCGGTTCCATCAGCAAACCGTGCTACGAATATCTTGAGTCCCGCGGTGGGCGGGGTAGGGATGCCGTCCGTGTTCTGTCCCTCTCCCACCCCGTGTCCCCGATTTCTGCACCCCCGCTCCGGCGGGGCCAATGCGCCCGCTCAAGATCCAGTTTTTTCTGTCCTACGCCATCGTGGGCAGCCTGTCGCCGTTGCTGTCCGTCTTTCTTCAGGAGGAAAAAGGACTCACGCCGTCGCGCATCGGCATCGCGCTCGCCCTGGCCAGCGCGTCCAACCTGATCAGCCCGACGCTGATGACCCTGCTCGCCGACACGCGGCTGCAGACACGGCACATTCTCGCGCTCGCGTATTCGAGCACCGCCATCATGCTGGCGGTCCTGCTCTCACCCACAGCCTGGTGGCTCACCCTCGCCCTCATGGCGGGTTACGGGTTTTCGATCGTCGCGATGTTCCCGCTGCAGGACGGGCTGTACTTTTCCGCCGCGGAGCAGGCCCGGAGTTCCGGTCGCGCCATCATCGATTACCCTCGTGTCCGCGTCTGGGGGACGCTCGGGTTCATGACGCCGGCGCTCCTGCTCTACGCGTGGCTGCACGGGTCGACCGACGCGCGGCCCGCCGTCATCGGGGCGATCACGTTCGCCTCGCTCTGCGTGATCTGGTCGATGACGCGCCTGCCGCCCGTGCGCCCGGCCGCGGTGAAACCCGGCCGCCGGCTCGCCACGCTCGAAGCGCTGCGCGTGCTGGCCCGGCCCGGCACGCGATGGCTCTGCGCCGGGCTCGCTCTGGCGGCCGCAGCCTCGGCGACGTACCATAATTTTTTTCCGCTCTACCTGCGCAACACACTCGGCGTCGGCCGCGAGTGGATTCCGCTGATCATCAATCTCGGTGTGCTGTTCGAGGTGTTTTACACGCTCGCATTTCCCTGGATCCGCCGCGTGCTCGGAGAAAAAGGGATCCTGCTGACCGGCCTCGGACTCATGACGCTGCGCATGGCCCTGCTCTCGTGGTTTCCGTCCGTCCCGGTGGCCATCTTCGTGCAGCTCGCCCATGGCCTCGAAATCCTCGCGATCTTCATCCTCGTCCCCATGATCCTCAACCGCCTCGCCGGTGACCACTTCCGCAATTCCATGCAGGGCGCCTTTTACATGTTCATGGGCGGCTCGCGCCTCCTCGGCACCCTCATCGCCGGCCACGCCGTCGAACGCGACATCCTCCACGCCCTCGGCGTCGCCGCCTGCCTCGGCGCCGTGGCCTGCCTCATCGTCGCTATCGGCTACCGCGGCACGGAAAAAACGGGCGATTGAGAAACCAAGGGCGTATTGCACCCGGCCATTCACGTAGCACGAACGATCCTCCGAACGCGCGCCAAGTTCGCGCCCGAGGAAAACGTATCGGATGCCCACCCTCTTGAGCCATGGCTCCATCACCTCGCGATTGAACTGCGGGTTGAACCGGCTGAACGGCGACGAGCGCACGTCCGCCACCGCCTCCACCCCATGCTGCCTCAACAGGGCCATGAACACCTCGGCGCTGTGCGTCGAGTGGCCGATGGTTAGCACGAGTTGGCCTCCCTCATTCATCGTGCTTCATACTTCGCTCTCAAGCACCGTCGGATCGCCGCCGCTTTCATAGTGGCGCTCTTGCCAGCAAACTTCCTAGTCCTCGCGTGCGCTGACCGGGCGAACCCATCCACCTCGGAACGCGGCCTGAAGGGTGTTTCGCAAACTTTCGTCACGCTGTACCCGCAGGGCGTGTTCACTCACCCGCCCTTGTGCAGGTGGCGGCCGGGGAAGGTGAGTTCGGCGATGCCGGACTTGTCGAGGTCGCCAAGGCCTTCGGCGGTCATTTTTTCGTACTGGGCGGCGGTGGCGGCGGCGAGGGGGAGTGTGAGCCCTTTTTCTTTGGCGAGGGCGAGGGCGATGTTGCTGTCCTTGGCGGCGTGCTCGGCGCTGAACCAGCAGTCGTGTTCGCGGGCCTGCATGTCACCGCCGTCGGTTTCGAGGACGCGGCTGTTGGCCCCGGTCTGGGAAAACACTTCGCGGATGAGGTCCAGGTCGAGCCCGAGCGCGCTGGCCAGGCCCAGGCCCTCGGCCAGGCCGGCGGTGTTGATATTCATGACCATGTTGACGAGGGCCTTGACCTCGGCGGCGCGGCCGGTCGGCCCGCAGTAGCGCAGGTTGACCGACATCAATTTGAGGATCGGCTCGACTTTCTTGAAAACGTCTTCCCGGCCGCCGCACATCAGGTAAAGCGTCCCCTGGCGGGCCTGGGAGATCGAACTGGCCATGCAGCCTTCGACGGATTGGGCGCCCGCGGCCTCGGCGGCTTTCTCCACCTCGGCGTGGATGCCCGGGCTGAGTGTGGCGCAATTGACGAACACTTTCCCGCCCGCATTGGCCAGCAGGTTGTCCCCCGCCTTCAGAAAGACCGAGCGCATCGAGTCGTCGTTCGTCACCACGGTGAAGATGACATCGGCCGCCGCCGTCACCTCGGCCAGCGTGGCCGGGACCTGCGCGCCGAGTTCCTCGGCGAGTTCCTTCGCCGCCTGCGTGTTCACGTCATAAACGGCTGTCACGTCGTAGCCGACTTCCTTGAGGCGGCGGGCCATGTTCGAGCCCATTCGACCGACTCCGACAAATGCAATGCGTTCTTTGCTCATGGTGGGGTGGTTTGTTTGTGGATGATGGTGGCGGGATGCCCGGGAATCGGGATTGTGGCCCGGATTCTGCGGACCCTTTCGGCGTCACGTCTGTGACTTGAATTCCGGGTAGAATGGATTGTGGCGCTTTTCCTGGCCGATGGTTGTCATCGGTCCATGGCCCGGCAGCACGGCGGTCGACTCGCTTAGCGTGAACAATTGCTTGCGGTTGGTGGCGAGCGCCTCGGCCCACGAATGCGCGCCGCCACCCATGCTCCCGGCAAACAGCGCATCCCCGACGGCCGCCACTTGCACGCTCAGCCCGCGCCGCACCACGTACGTCAGCGCGCCGACCGTATGGCCGGTCGTCGCCCGCGCCTCGATCTGCAGGTCGCTGACCTCGATCTCGTGGCCGGCGTCGATCTCGATCGTATCCGGCACCGGTTCGCGTCGCGACGAGTACACCGGCACTCCGGGAAAAGCGGCGCGCAATTGCGGCAGCGCCGAGATGTGATCGTCGTGCGTGTGCGTGAGGCAGATCGCGCCCAGTCGCAGCGAGTGATTCTTGATGATCTCGATCATGGGCGTGGCGTCGGACGTCGTGTCGAATATCACGACGTCCCCGTTGGCGTCGGCGACGGCGTAGGCGTTCGGCTTCCAGTCGTGCTTCTCGTCGCGAAACTGCCGCAGGCCCGGCACGATTGGAATCTCCGGGTACCACTGCTTCTTGGCGATCGCGATCAAACTGTCCGCGTGCAGCCCGAGGATGCCGGCGATGCGGCGGACCTGCGCCTCGCGCAGCAGTCCATTGCGCACGTCGATCAAATCCTCGATCAGGATGTCGGCCTTGGCGCACAGTTGCGCGTCGGTCATGCCCAACCCGCGCTGGGCTTTGCCGACCATGTCTTCGAGAGCGTCTTCAAGCGGAATCATGGGAAAAGTGATCGCTCCCATTGCCGCCGACTCCCGCCCCTCGTCAACTCCAATCGCGCACACAGAGGGACAGTCAATCTATGGGACGGCTCGCAGGCGGCTCCCGAGCGGCTCCCGCCCCTCACCCGGATCACCTGCGAACCACCTAGCCCGTCTCGGGTATTGCATGAAGGCGGCGTGAGCCGCGGGGAGCCGCTTCGCCGTTGCCGCCCCTGGGTGGTTTCCGGCATGTTGTGAAATGATGGTTTTTACAGGGCATGAGCCGGGTGGTGGCGGCGCGGCGCCGCTGTTCCGGCCGCGCTGTTTCCTCATGCTGGCGCTCGCCGGTTGCGTATGGGCCGGCGTCTCGCTCGGCGGCTCACCGTCCGCCGGCGCCGCGGAACCGGCTGCCGCGGAACCCGGCGGCCCGCCACTCGCGTTGCGGCTCCAGATCGACGAGGCCCTGAAGCGCACGGCGGCGGGCGGACCGGCCGGCTCGTGCACGGATGAGGTATTTATCCGGCGGGCGTCGCTCGATTTTCGCGGGTTCACGCCCAAGGCGGATGAAGTGCGCGCGTTTGCCGCCGACGCGTCACCGGACAAGCGGGCGCGGCTGGTCGATGCCTTCATTGCCGATCCGCAGCACCAGCGCCATCTCACGAACGTCCTCGACGTCATGCTCATGGAGCGACGCGCCGAGACACACGTCAAAACCGGCGAATGGCGCGCCTGGCTGCGCCAGCAGGTCGCCGCCCGCGCACCGTGGGACCAGTTGGTGCGCGCGCTGTTGGTTGCGGATGGCGCGGACGAGGCGGCGCGCGGGGCCGCCCGCTGGCTGCTCGGCCGCGAAGCCGAGCCGAATGCGCTGGCCCGCGACACTTCGCGGATCTTTCTGGGCATGGATCTCTCGTGCGCCCAATGCCACGACCACCCGCGAGTCGCCGACTATTGGCAGCGCGACTACCAGGGGCTGCTGGCTTTCTTCAACCGGACATACCTCTTCCAGCCGGAACCCGAGAAGCCGGCGCTGGTCGGTGAGCGCGCCGACGGCGAAACATCGTTCGTGTCCGTGTTCACGAAGCTCGGCGGTCAGGCGCGGCCACGGCTTCCCGGCGACGACGTGGAAATCGTCGAACCGCCTGCGGACCCGGCCAGCCCGTGGCTTGTCGCGCCTGACGAGAAAGACAAGAACGTGCGCCCGGTCCCGCGGCACAGCCGCCGCGCCATGCTGGCCGATTCGCTGACAACCTCGCGCGCGTTCGCCCTCAACGCCGCCAACCGGCTCTGGGCGTCGCTCATGGGGCGCGGGATTGTCGAACCCGTCGACCTTCGGCACTCGGCCAACCCGCACGCCGCGGACGCCGTGCTCGATCTCCTCGCCGATGGATTGGTCGCGCTGCGCTACGATATCTCGGCCTACTGGCGTGAACTCGCGCTGTCCCACGCTTACCAGGCTCCCTACGATGCTCCATCGCCGGCGGCCGCGCCCGCCACGCCTCTCGCCGACACCGACGCTCTTAAAGCGGCTGCCGAAGCAGCCGAAGCAGCCGCTACCGCCGAGCGCGAAACACGCCACCGCGAGAACGACGCCCGCAAAGCATGGGAACCTCTCCAGCTCGCCGCCCAGGCGCTCGACTCCGAACTCGCCGCTGCCGCGAAAACCGTGGCCGAGGCGCGTCCACCGGCCGAAACCGCTCACGCCGCCATGGAAACGGCGCGCGTCGAGCTGGCCGCGAAAGCCGAATTCCTCACGGTGCTGGAGGCCGCCGCCACGCAATGTGCGCGCGCCGCCGCCATCGTCGCCGAAGCGCCCGAACTCGCCCGCGCCGCCGCTTTGCTCGAAAACAGGCTGGCCGCCGCCCGATCCGAACACGAATCCCTCGTCAAGAACGCCGCCGCCAAGGAATCCGACTACGAGTCCAAAGCCGCCGCGCTCGCCACCGCCGAGGAAAACGTCGCCGCCCTGGCGCCACGCCAGGCCGAGGCACAAAAGGCCGCAGCCACAGCCTGGCAGGCGGTCGCGGATGCCGCCGAGGCCGCGCGCGAGTCGCGTGCCACCGCGCGCCGCCTCGCCCGCGATGCCGATCGCGCCCGCGCCCTGGCCGACATCGCGACGGCCGCCCGGCATCTCGCGGAAACCCGCCGCCAGCTCGACGCCGCCGAACAAGCCGCCCAGGCGGTCGCCGGCGCCGCCACTGCCGCCCAGACTGCCAGCACCCGGCTGCCCGACGACCAGGAACTCGCCGCGGTCGTGGCCCAGGTTCAGGCGCGGCACGCCGCCACCGCCGACGCCGTGCAGGCGGACCGCCGCGTCGCCGAGGAGGCCGCCACCGCATTCGCCGCCGCTTCCGAATCCATGGTCGCGCACTGGACGAACAGCTTTGCCCTCGCCTCGCTCACCCCGCTCAGCCCGGAACAGCTTTGCTGGAGCCTGCTCCGCGCCACCGGCACGCTCGATCAACTCCGTGCTCAGGCCGCCCGCGAATGGGACGAAAAGAACCCCGTCCCCTCCGGCCCGGATGCGGATGCCGGGCCCGAGCCCGCTCCTGCCACCGCCGACGCCGCCATCGCCACCGCCGACCCCGCGCACATCGCCGCGCGAGCCGCCGGCATCGACGCCTTGCTCGAGGAAAAAGTCAGGCCGCACGAGGACCAGTTCGTCCGGCTCTTCGGCAATGGCGCCGGCAGCCCGCAGACGGACTTTTTCGCTACATCGGACCAGGCGCTCTACTTCGAAAATGCCGGCGCGCTCCGCAGTTGGACGCGGC